>NZ_RZOI01000073.1:0-14256 GCF_004022645.1 Mesorhizobium sp. M4A.F.Ca.ET.020.02.1.1
GTCCTTGCCGGCAAGCACGACGACCTTGTCGCCTTTTCTGATCTTCTGCATTGGTCCGGCTCCTTACAGCACTTCAGGCGCGAGCGAGATGATCTTCATGTGGTTCTTGGCGCGAAGTTCGCGCGGAACCGGTCCGAAGATACGCGTGCCGATCGGCTCTTTCTTGTTGTCGACGAGAACGGCCGCGTTCTTGTCGAAACGGATCACGCTGCCGTCCGGGCGTCGGATGTCCTTGGCCGTGCGAACAACGACCGCCTTCATCACATCGCCCTTCTTCACGCGGCCGCGCGGAATGGCTTCCTTGATCGACACCACGATGATGTCGCCGACAGAGGCGTATTTCCGCTTCGAGCCGCCCAGCACCTTGATGCACATGACACGACGGGCGCCGGAATTATCCGCGACGTCGAGGTTTGTTTGCATCTGAATCATGACTGGCCGCCTTCTTCTTTTCTAACGGGACAGGCTCGAAGCCCCTCCCCGGTCTGTCCAAAATTCGTTTGTTTACGCCTGGTCCGAAGACACGACGATCCAGCGCTTGTCCTTGGAAATCGGCTTCGATTCCTGGATGAACACCTGATCGCCGACCTTGTGGGCGTTATTCTCGTCGTGCGCCTTGTACTTCTTGGTCATGCGCACGGTCTTCTTCATCACGGGATGCGTGAAGCGCCGTTCGACCTTGACGACGACCGTCTTCTCATTCTTGTCGCTGACGACGGTGCCCTGCAGAATGCGCTTTGGCATGGTTTTCGTCCTTAAGCCTTCTTGGCCGCGGACTTTTCCGCAGCGATGGTCTTGATGCGCGCTATGTCCCTGCGGACCTGCTTCACGCGCGCGGTCTTCTCGAGCTGACCGGTGGCCTTCTGGAAGCGCAGGTTGAACTGCTCCTTCTTCAGGCTGGCCAGGTCGTCGGTCAGCTGGTCCTGGGTCTTGGTCCGGATGTCTTCGGCTTTCATGATCGGCCCGTCCTTATTCTGCGATGCGCTGTACGAAGCGCGTCCTGACCGAGAGCTTCGCCGCGCCGAGGCGCAGCGCCTCGCGCGCCGTCTCTTCGCTGACGCTGTCGATCTCGAACATGATGCGGCCAGGCTTGACGCGCGCCGCCCAATAGTCGACGGCGCCCTTGCCTTTACCCATACGCACTTCGGTCGGCTTCGAGGTGACCGGCAGATCCGGGAACACCCGGATCCAGACGCGGCCGGCGCGCTTCATCTCGCGGGTGATCGCGCGGCGGGCCGCCTCGATCTCGCGCGCGGTGACGCGGTTCGGCTCAAGCGCCTTCAGCCCGAAACCGCCGAAATCCAGATTGGTGCCGCCCTTGGCGGTACCGTGGATGCGGCCCTTGAACTGCTTGCGGAACTTTGTGCGCTTTGGCTGCAGCATCGTTCTAACTCCAAATTCTCAAATGTCTCAGGCGTTTTCGCGACGGCGACCGCGCTCGCGCTCACCACCGGCGCTGCCGCCATGCGCATGATCGCCCTCGGTGGCCCGGCGTTCCGACGCCATCGGGTCGTGCTCCAGGATCTCGCCCTTGAACACCCAGACCTTGACGCCGCAGATGCCGTAAGCGGTGTTCGCCTCGGCCGTGCCGTAGTCGACATCGGCGCGCAGCGTATGCAGCGGCACGCGGCCTTCGCGGTACCATTCCATGCGCGCGATTTCGGCGCCGCCCAGTCGACCCGAGCAGTTGATGCGGATGCCCTCGGCGCCGAGACGCATCGCCGACTGAACGGCGCGCTTCATGGCGCGGCGGAACGCGATGCGGCGCTCCAGCTGCTGGGCGATCGACTGCGCGATCAGCGTGGCGTCGATCTCCGGCTTGCGCACCTCGACGATGTTGAGGTGCGTCTCGGACTTCGTCATCTCCATCAGCTTCTTGCGAAGCTTCTCGATGTCGGCGCCCTTCTTGCCGATGATCAGGCCCGGACGCGCCGCGTGGATGGTGACGCGGCACTTCTTGTGCGGACGCTCGATCACGACCTTGGAGATGGCGGCCTGCTTGAGTTCCTTCTCAAGATACTTGCGGATCTTGATGTCCTCATGCAGCAGCTGGCCGTACTCGCCGGTGTTCGCGAACCAGCGCGAATCCCAGGTGCGGTTGATGCCGAGACGCAGCCCGATCGGATTGACTTTCTGGCCCATTATGCGGCCTCCCCTTTTTCCTCGACTTCACGAACGACGATCGTGAGGTGCGAGAACGGCTTTTCGATACGGCTGGCGCGGCCACGGCCACGAGCGTGGAACCGCTTCATGACGATCGACTTGCCGACATAGGCTTCCGCCACGATCAGCGCGTCGACGTCGAGGTCGTGGTTGTTTTCCGCGTTGGCGATCGCCGATTCCAGCGTCTTCTTGACCGTGCCGGAAATCCGCTTGGGCGAGAATTCGAGGTCGGAAAGCGCTGTCGCGACCTTCTTGCCGCGGATCAGCGCGGCAACCAGGTTCAGCTTCTGCGGGCTGATACGGATCGTGCGCAGAACGGCGCGCGCCTCGTTGTCAGCAAGCCTGCGCGGAGCTTTGGCCTTGCCCATGATTATTTCCTCTTCGCCTTCTTATCCGCGCCGTGACCGTAATAGGTCCGGGTCGGAGCGAATTCACCGAACTTGTGACCGACCATGTCCTCGTTCACGGAGACGGGAACATGCTTCTGGCCGTTGTAGACACCGAAGGTGAAGCCGACGAACTGCGGCAGGATGGTGGAGCGACGGCTCCACATCTTGATCACCTCATTGCGACCGCCTTCACGAACCTTGTCCACCTTCTTGAGAAGGTAGCCGTCGATGAAGGGGCCTTTCCAAATCGAACGAGTCACTTGGCGTTACCTCTTCTTAGCTCTTGCGCTGATGGCGCGAGCGCACGATGAACTTGTCGGTCGCCTTGTTGGACCGCGTCTTCTTGCCCTTGGTCGGCTTGCCCCAGGGCGAAACCGGATGACGGCCACCCGAGGTGCGGCCTTCGCCGCCGCCGTGCGGGTGATCGACCGGGTTCATGGCCACGCCGCGATTGTGCGGACGCTTGCCGCGCCACACGGTGCGGCCGGCTTTGCCGTCATTGATGTTGCCGTGGTCGGGGTTCGACACCGCGCCGACGGTCGCCATGCAGGAACCGTGCACGACGCGCTGCTCGCCCGAGTTGAGGCGCAGGATCGCCATGCCCTGGTCGCGGCCGACGAGCTGGGCGTAACCGCCCGCCGAACGGGCGACCTGGCCGCCCTTGCCCGGCTTCAGCTCGATGTTGTGGACGATCGTGCCGACCGGCATCGAGGCCAACGGCATCGCATTGCACGGCTTCACGTCGACCGCTTCGCCTGCCACGATCTTGTCGCCGGCGGCAAGGCGATGCGGGGCGATGATGTAGGACAGCTCACCGTCGTCATACTTGATCAGCGCGATGAAGGCGGTGCGGTTCGGATCGTATTCGATCCGCTCCACCGTGCCGACGACGTCGAACTTGCGGCGCTTGAAGTCGATGATGCGGTACGAACGCTTGTGACCGCCGCCGATGAAGCGGGCGGTGATGCGGCCGTAATTGTTGCGGCCGCCCGACTTGGTCAGGCCTTCGGTCAGGCCCTTCACGGGCTTGCCCTTGTAGAGGCCCGAGCGGTCGACGATGACCAGCTGGCGGGTGCTCGGCGTTACCGGGTTGAATTTCTTGAGTGCCATTGTCCTGTCCTCGCGGCCTTGCTCAGAGACCCGTCGCGACGTCGATCGACTGGCCGTCGGCCAGCGTCACAACCGCCTTCTTGACGTCGCCCTGGCGGCCGATCGTGCCGCGGAAGCGCTTGATCTTGCCCTTGCGGACAAGCGTGTTCACGGCCGTAACCTTGACCCCGAAGAGGGCTTCGACGGCGGCCTTGATTTCCGGCTTCGACGCCTTCTTGGCGACGTTGAAGACGACCTGGTTCTGCTCGGAAGCCATGGTCGACTTTTCGGTGATCGCCGGCGAGACGATCACGTCGTAGTGACGAAGGTCGGTCATTTGAAGCGCTCCTCGAGAGCCTCGACGGCGGCCTTGGAAAGGACCAGCGTGCCGCGGCGCAGAATGTCGTAGACGTTGATGCCCTGGATGGGCAGCACGTCGATGTTCGGAATGTTGGTCGCCGCCAGCTTGAAGTTCTGGTCGAGCTCGGCGCCGCCGATGACGAGCGCGTTGGTCAGGCCAAGCGTCTCGAAATTCGCGACCAGCGCCTTGGTCTTGGCCTCGGTCAGCTTCAGCTCGTCAACGATGATAATCGACGCGCTCTTGGCCTTCGCCGACAGAGCATGCTTGAGGCCGAGCGCGCGCACCTTCTTCGGCAGGTCGTGCTCGTGGCTGCGCACGACCGGGCCGTGCGCCTTGCCGCCGCCGCGGAACTGCGGGGCGCGAGCCGAATGGTGGCGGGCGCGGCCCGTACCCTTCTGCTTGTACATCTTGGCGCCGGTGCGCGCGATCTCGGCGCGGCCCTTGGCCTTGTGCGTGCCCTGCTGCTTCTTGGCCAGCTGCCAGCGCACGACGCGCTGCAGGATGTCCTCGCGCGGATCAAGGCCGAAAATCTCCTCGGAGAGTTTCACCTTGCCGGCGTCCTTGCCGCCCAGCGTTGTGATTTTGAGGTCCATTATTCCGCTCCCTCGGTAGCCGGGGCTTCATTCTTGGCGGCGCCAGCGCGGATCGCGGCAGGCTTCGGCGCATTGGCCGGCAGCGCGACCTTGGCCGCGTCGCGGACCAGGATCCAGGCGCCCTTGACGCCGGGAACCGCGCCGCGGATCAGGATCAGGCCGCGGTCGGCGTCGGTCGAGACGACCTCGACGTTCTGCGTGGTGACGCGAACGTCACCCATGTGGCCGGCCATCTTCTTGCCCTTGAACACCTTGCCGGGGTCCTGGCGCTGGCCGGTCGAGCCGTGCGTGCGGTGCGAGACCGAGTTACCGTGCGTGGCGCGGCCACCACCCATGTTGTGCCGCTTGATCACGCCCTGGAAACCCTTGCCGGTCGAGGTGCCGGTGACGTCGACCTTCTGGCCGGCGACGAAGTGCTCGACGGTGATCTCGGCGCCAACGTCGATCATGTTGTCGGCGGAGACGCGGAATTCGGCGAGCTTCGCCTTCGGCTCGACGGAAGCGGCGGCGAAATGGCCGCGCATCGCCTTCGACGTGTTCTTTACCTTGGCAAGGCCAACGCCGAGCTGGACGGCGGTGTAGCCGTTCTTCTCCTGCGTGCGCTGCGCCACGACCTGGCAATTCTCCATCTGGAGAACGGTGACGGGAACATGTTCCCCGGCATCGTTATAGATGCGGGTCATTCCCACCTTCTTTGCAATCACACCTGAACGCATCGGTTCAATTCCTTTAGAGTTCCCTGTCGGGGCTGTCGCCCCTCCACGCCTCTTGTTCCTTCAGAGTTCCGGGTCGCCCCGCGCCTCTTGTTCCTTAGAGCTTGATCTCGACGTCGACACCGGCGGCGAGGTCGAGCTTCATCAAAGCATCGACCGTCTGCGGGGTCGGATCGACGATATCGAGCAGACGCTTGTGCGTGCGCATCTCGAACTGCTCGCGGCTCTTCTTGTCGACGTGAGGCGACCGGTTGACCGTGAACTTTTCGATCCGCGTCGGCAGCGGAATGGGGCCGCGGACGTTGGCGCCGGTGCGCTTGGCCGTCGACACGATCTCCCGCGTCGAGGCGTCGAGCACGCGGTGATCAAACGCCTTAAGGCGGATGCGGATATTCTGTCCGTTCATGCGTCACTTCCTTGTTCTGGCGCGGCGCGGGCAACTTCCGCGCCCGCGACAGATCGGTTTAAGTCCAATTATTCTTTGATGGTGACGACGATGCCGGCACCGACGGTGCGGCCGCCTTCACGGATGGCGAAGCGCAGCTTCTCTTCCATGGCGATCGGCACGATCAGCTCGACGTCGACCGTGATGTTGTCGCCAGGCATCACCATCTCGGTGCCGGCCGGCAGCGTCACGATGCCGGTCACGTCAGTGGTGCGGAAGTAGAACTGCGGACGGTAGTTGGTGAAGAACGGCGTGTGGCGGCCGCCCTCGTCCTTGGTCAGGATGTAGGCTTCGGCCACGAACTTCTTGTGCGGCTTCACCGAACCCGGCTTGGCCAGAACCTGGCCGCGCTCGACGCCCTCACGGTCGACGCCACGCAGCAGCGCGCCGATGTTGTCGCCGGCCTGGCCCTGGTCGAGCAGCTTGCGGAACATCTCGACGCCCGTGCAGGTCGTCTTGGTCGTCGGACGGATGCCGACGATCTCGAGTTCTTCGCCGACCTTGACCACGCCGCGCTCGACGCGGCCGGTCACCACGGTGCCGCGGCCCGAGATCGAGAACACGTCCTCGATCGGCATCAGGAACGGCTTGTCCAGCGGACGCACCGGCGTCGGGATGTAGGCGTCGACCTGCGCCATCAGCTCGCGGATCGCGTCCTCGCCGATGGTCTTGTTGGAGTCCTCAAGCGCCGCCAGCGCCGAGCCCTTGACGATCGGAATGTCGTCGCCGGGGAACTCGTTCTTGGTCAGGAGCTCGCGAACCTCGAGCTCGACCAGCTCAAGCAGCTCGGCGTCGTCAACCTGGTCGACCTTGTTCAGGAACACCACGATCGACGGCACGCCGACCTGGCGGGCGAGCAGGATGTGCTCGCGCGTCTGCGGCATCGGGCCGTCGGCGGCCGACACGACCAGGATCGCGCCGTCCATCTGCGCCGCGCCGGTGATCATGTTCTTCACATAGTCGGCGTGGCCGGGGCAGTCGACGTGGGCATAGTGGCGGTTGGCCGTCTCGTATTCGACGTGCGCCGTCGAGATCGTGATGCCGCGCGCCTTCTCTTCGGGTGCCGCGTCGATCTGGTCATAGCGCTTGTATTCGCCAAAATACTTCGTGATCGCCGCCGTCAGCGACGTCTTGCCATGATCGACGTGGCCGATCGTGCCAATGTTCACATGCGGCTTGGTGCGCTCGAATTTACCTTTTGCCATGTGATGTCTCCATTCCTGCTTGCCCGTGCGGGGCTTGAATTAAGGTCTCGTGCAACCCGCTCGAGTTACGCGTATTTCTTCTGGACTTCCTGGGCGACCGCGGTCGGAACCGGCTCGTAGTGGTCGAACTGCATCGTGTACTGGGCGCGGCCCTGCGACATCGAACGCAGATTGTCGACGTACTTGAACATGTTGGCGAGCGGCACCATCGCATTGATGACGACGGCCACGCCGCGCGCTTCCTGGCCCTGGATCTGGCCACGGCGGCCGTTGAGGTCGCCGATGACGCTGCCGACGTAGTCTTCCGGCGTCACGACCTCGACCTTCATGATCGGCTCGAGCAACTGCACGCCGAGCTTCGGCGCAGCTTCACGGAAGCAGGCGCGGCCGGCGATTTCGAAGGCGAGCACCGAGGAGTCGACGTCGTGGAAGGCACCGTCGATGAGCGTCGCCTTGACGCCGATCATCGGGAAGCCAGCGAACGGACCGGACGACAGCACGCTGTTGATGCCCTTCTCGACGCCGGGGACGTATTCCTTCGGCACCGCGCCGCCGACGATCTTCGACTCGAACTTGAAGTCGCCGCCTTCCTGGTCCGGCTCGAACAGGATCTTGACGCGGGCGAACTGACCGGTACCGCCGGTCTGCTTCTTGTGCGTGTAGTCCTGCTCATGCGTGCGGGTGATCGTCTCGCGATAGGCCACCTGCGGCGCGCCGATATTGGCTTCGACCTTGAACTCGCGACGCATACGGTCGACGATGATGTCGAGGTGCAACTCGCCCATGCCGGCGATGATGGTCTGGCCGCTTTCCTCGTCGGTCTTGACGCGGAAGGACGGATCCTCAGCCGCCAGGCGATGCAGGGCAAGGCCCATCTTCTCCTGGTCGTTCTTGGTCTTCGGCTCGATGGCGATCTGGATGACCGGATCGGGGAATTCCATGCGCTCGAGGATGACCGGGTGCAGCGGATCGCAGAGCGTGTCGCCGGTGGTGGTGTCCTTGAGGCCGGCCAGAGCGACGATGTCGCCGGCGTAAGCCTCTTCGATGTCGGCGCGCGAATTCGCATGCATCTGCAGCATGCGGCCGATGCGCTCCTTCTTGCCCTTCACGGTGTTGTCGAGCGAGACGCCCTTGGCGAGCTTGCCCGAATAGATGCGGGCGAAGGTGAGCGAGCCGACGAACGGGTCGTTCATGATCTTGAAGGCCAGCATCGACAGCGGCTCGTTGTCGTCCGCGTGACGCTCGATCTCGGCGTCGGTCTTGGCATCGACGCCCTTGATGGCGGGAACGTCGGCCGGCGACGGCAGGTATTCGACGACGGCGTCGAGCAGCGGCTGCACGCCCTTGTTCTTGAAGGCCGAGCCACAGAACATCGGGAAGAACTTGACCGCGATGGTGCCCTTGCGGATCAGCGCGCGGATCTCGTCGTTCGACGGCATCTTGCCTTCGAGGTAGTTCTCGAGCGCGGTCTCGTCCATCTCGACGGCGGCTTCGATCATCTTCTCGCGGTATTCCTCGGCGCGAGCCTTGAGGTCGGCCGGGATCTCGACGACGTCCCAGGCGGCGCCCAGCGTCTCGTCGCGCCAGACCAGCGCGTTCATCTCGACGAGATCGACGACGCCCTTGAACTCGGTCTCGGCGCCGATCGGCAGCTGCATGACGACGGCCTGCGCGCCGAGGCGCGAGCCGATCATCTCGACCGAGCGGTAGAAGTCGGCGCCGATCTTGTCCATCTTGTTGCAGAAGATCATGCGCGGCACGTGGTACTTGTCGGCCTGGCGCCAGACGGTCTCCGTCTGCGGCTCGACACCGGCATTGGCGTCGAGCAGCGCGATGGCGCCGTCGAGCACGCGCAGCGAACGCTCGACCTCGATGGTGAAGTCGACGTGTCCGGGAGTGTCGATGATGTTGAAGCGGTGCATCTTGCCGTCACGGCCCTTCCAGAAGGTCGTGGTCGCGGCGGACGTGATGGTGATGCCGCGCTCCTGCTCCTGCTCCATCCAGTCCATGGTGGCAGCGCCGTCATGGACTTCGCCGATCTTGTGCGACTTGCCCGTGTAGTACAGGACGCGCTCGGTCGTCGTCGTCTTGCCGGCGTCGATATGCGCCATGATACCGAAATTGCGGTAGTCTTCGATTTTGTATTCGCGGGCCATGGTAGGTGCCTCTCAGTCTCGTTCGCGCTTTACCAGCGGTAGTGCGCGAAGGCGCGGTTGGCTTCTGCCATCTTGTGGGTGTCTTCACGCTTCTTCACGGCCGTGCCACGGTTGTTGGCCGCGTCCATCAGCTCGCCCGAGAGGCGGTCGATCATGGTGGTCTCGTTGCGATTGCGCGCCGCGGTGATCAGCCAGCGGATGGCCAGTGCCTGGCGGCGCTCGGGGCGCACGTCGACCGGAACCTGGTAGGTGGCGCCGCCGACGCGGCGCGAGCGCACTTCCACATGCGGCGCGACATTGTCGAGCGCCTGATGGAAGACGGTGACCGGCTCCTGCTTGGTCTTGGCCTGGACCTGGTCCAGCGCGCCGTAGACGATGGTCTCGGCAACCGACTTCTTGCCGTCATACATGACGGCGTTCATGAACTTGGTGACGATCAGGTCGCCGAACTTCGGGTCCGGATTGATCTCACGCTTTTCTGCACTGTGACGACGGGACATGGCTTTTGTCTCTCAATCTCTCATGGCCCGGCGCAGTCAAAAAAAGCGCCGAAGCCGGAAAACCTTACTTCGGACGCTTGGCACCGTATTTCGAACGGCGCTGCTTGCGGTTCTTGACGCCCTGGGTATCGAGCACGCCGCGGATGATGTGGTAGCGCACACCCGGAAGGTCCTTGACGCGGCCGCCGCGGATCATGACCACGGAGTGTTCCTGCAGGTTGTGGCCTTCGCCCGGGATGTAGCCGATCACCTCGAAACCATTGGTCAGGCGGATCTTGGCCACCTTGCGCAGCGCCGAGTTCGGCTTCTTCGGCGTCGTGGTGTAGACGCGCGTGCAGACGCCCCGCTTCTGCGGGTTCTGCTGCATGGCCGGGACCTTGTTGCGCTTCACCGGCGCCAGGCGCGGCTTGCGGATCAGCTGGTTGACGGTAGGCATTAAACCCTCTTGTCTCTCAATTCCGTGTCTTGCCCGGTCAGGGCCGCTCAAAGCGTCGTTTCCATACGCAAATTCGGGCAACACACCGCGCCTCGCGGTCCTGCCCGAACAAATTGCAGAGGAAGCGGAAACCGCTTCATGCGCGCCGGAAATGTCTTTTCGCTCGTAAAACGAACCCTGTTTGAGGCAAACTCCAAGGCGTGTCGCCTCGAAAAGGAAAGCCTCACATCGGTTCTGACTGGGCGGCTTCTACTCGCAACCCTTCGAACCGTCAACCCCGCGCTGGCAAATATTGCGCGCGAACCGGGGCTTGGCAGCCATGCGAAAAACGCATGTAATTTTCTTGCGTCTTTTTGCAAGGGCGAGGAAGAAAGTGACCGGCTTTTGGCTGTCGCCGGCCCATGCTTCATGCCAAAAGGCGGCACGAGCCGCAGAAATGCCCTTGCCCCGCCCTTTGCCGAGAGGAATCAGCCCGTGAACGACAATGAGGAACGCCCGGTCACCATCATCACCGGCCGTGTCTGGAAGAAGAAAGGCGGCAAGCCGGAAGGCGTCCATGTGATGCTTGTGGCGCCCGACGACGATTCGGCGGTGCGCAAGGCGCTCGATTCGCTCGCCGCGGAAGGCTATGCCGAGGCCGAACTCGACCAGATCGGCGACATGGACGGCGCGCCCGATGACGAGCCGCATCTGTCGGCCTACCAGGGCGCGCTCGAAGGCGAAGTGTCGATCATCACGTTCGACGAGCCGATCTGACGATCGGCGCCGGCTTGCCCGGCGTCACTTCCCTGCTTAGAAACACCCACCTTTCCAAATCCTCGGAGTTCCCATGCCCTCGAACAAAGGTCCCATCAAGCTCGGCATCGTTGGCGTGGGCAAGATCGTCCGCGACCAGCATCTTCCGGCTCTGGCGAAAGACAGCGACTACCAGCTCATCGCCGCCGCCAGCCGGCACGGCAAGGTCGACGGCATCCCGAACTTTCCGACCATCGAGGCAATGCTCGACGCCGTGCCGGACCTCGACGCCGTCTCGCTCTGCATGCCGCCCCAGTTCCGTTACGATGCCGCGCGCGCAGCGCTCGAAGCCGGGAAGCATGTCTTCCTGGAGAAGCCGCCGGGCGCCACCGTCAGCGAGGTCGAGGACCTGAAGAGGATCGCCGGCAAGCATGGCGTTTCTCTCTTCGCCAGTTGGCACTCACGCTACGCGCCGGCGGTCGAGGCCGCGCGCGAATTCCTGGCCTCGGCCAGGATCAGCTCGGCGGCGATCATCTGGAAGGAAGACGTGCGCCGCTGGCACCCGAACCAGGAATGGATCTGGGCGCCGGGCGGCTTTGGCGTCTTCGATCCGGGCATCAACGCGCTGTCGATCGCCACCCACATCCTGCCGGCGATGTTCATCACCTCGGCGGTTCTCGATTTTCCGGAGAATCGCGCATCGCCGGTTGCCGCGCATGTCGCCTTCCGCACCTCGAATGGAGTGCCGGTGACGATGGAGCTCGACTGGCTGCAGACCGGTCCGCAGAGCTGGGACATCCTGGCCGAGACCGACAAGGGCAAGATGGTGCTTTCGGGCGGCGGCGCGAAGCTCGCCATCGACGGCAAGATCGTCCACGACGAGCCGGAAGCGGAATACCCGATGCTCTACAGTCGCTTCGCCGAGATCATCCGCGCCGGCGTCTCCGACGTCGATCTCGCGCCGTTACAGCACGTTGCCGACGCCTTCATGCTCGGCAAGCGCAATGTGGTCGAGGCGTTCTTCGATTGAGCTAAACTGAGAACCTTCTCGCCGTTATCCTATCGTCTTCGAACGGGATGTGCTCCTGTCCGAGGTTCAGAAACGATGGGCGCGGTTCGATCTCCGCGCTCCACCTCGTTCAGAACGTGTTGAACGGCAACCTCAAGGTCGTCGTGCCCCCAGCCAAGCTCGGCAATCTCGCCATACCGGACGAAATGCGAGCGGTCGAAGCCGTATTCGAATTCATTGTAGGAAATCACGCTTCGGCCGATCAACGCGACCACCCAAACGCGCCGGTCGTCCCCTGCCGGAGAGCGATGCGTCCATAGCTCCGGGTCGATGCCGAACACGTCCCAGAGTCTTCTCTGCGCAAGATTCATGCGCTCTCGCCCCGCGTTGATCAGGTCCCAAAGAGCCGCCTCGTCCATCTGTCCAACCCCTTCACTCGACGATCGCTATCGCAAAGCCGTCATAGCCCTTGGCGCCGACGGTCTGGATGGCGGTGCCGTCCAGTCGCCTCTCGCCCCCAATGAACGAGAACGCCGCGCGTGCGCCTTCGACATTGGCGTCGCCGCTATCTTCCTGCACCACAGCGCCGTCACGAATGACGTTGTCGCAGACGATGACCGTTCCAGGCCGTGACAGCTTCATTGCCCAGTCGAGATAATTCGGATTGTTCGGCTTGTCGGCGTCGATGAAGACCAGATCGAACGGACCCGCGTTTTCGCCACTCAGCGCGGCGAGCGATTGAAGCGCTGGACCGATGCGCAGATCGATCCGGTCTGACACCCCTGCCCGCTCGAAATTCGAGCGTGCGACCCTGGCATGGTGCGGATCGAGCTCCAGCGTCACGACCTTTCCATCAACGGGCAGTCCCCGCGCCATCCAGATTGTCGAGTAGCCGCCAAGGGTTCCGATTTCCAGCACCCTTCTCGCGCCGCGGATGCGCACCAGCAACGACAATAGCTTGCCCTGCGCGGCGGAGACATCGATCGCCGGCAGGCCCTGATTGCGGTTTGCTGCGAGCACCGCGTCAAGCACGGGATCCGCCTCGAACAGGGAAGCAACGATGTAGTCGTCGACGGCCGTCCAGGTCTTCTTGCTCATCATAGTTCCTCGTGGCCCAAATGCGAAAAGGGGCCACATAGGGCCCCTTTCCTTCTTCTCTTCTCATCCCGCGCTTACTGCGCGGCGGTGACCATGTCGGTCAGCATCGGCTCGGCGACCTCGACGCCAGAGGCCTTGCGGCGCTCGTCGATGATCAGCTCGTCGCGCGAGGTGGCGATGCGCCGGATCTGGCTCATCGTGCCGCCGGTGCCGGCCGGGATCAGCCGGCCGACGATGACGTTTTCCTTCAGGCCCTGCAGCATGTCGGTCTTGCCGGCAACCGCCGCTTCGGTCAGCACCCTGGTCGTCTCCTGGAAGGAGGCGGCCGAGATGAAGGACGGCGTCTGCAGCGATGCCTTGGTGATGCCGAGCAGCACCGGCTGACCTTCGGCTGGCTTCTTGCCGTCCTCGATCAGCCGCTCGTTGACCTCTTCCAGCTCGATCACGTCGACGTGGTCGCCCGGAATGTAGGTCGAGTCTCCCTGCGTGGTGATCTCGACCTTCTGCAGCATCTGGCGAACGATCACCTCGATGTGCTTGTCGTTGATCGACACGCCCTGCAGGCGGTAAACCTCCTGGATCTCGTTGACGAGGTAGGAGGCAAGCGCCTCCACGCCCTTGATCGCCAGGATGTCGTGCGGCGCCGGGTTGCCGTCGAGGATGTAGTCGCCCTTCTCGATGACGTCGCCGTCTTGGAGATGGAACGGCTTGCCCTTCGGGATCAGGTATTCGACCGGCTCGAGCGTCGAGTCATGCGGCTCGATGATGATACGGCGCTTGTTCTTGTAGTCGCGGCCGAAGCGGACCGTGCCATCGATCTCGGCGATGATGGCGTGATCCTTCGGACGACGTGCCTCGAACAGTTCGGCAACACGCGGCAGACCGCCGGTGATGTCCTTGGTCTTGGCGCTTTCCATCGGAATACGCGCCAGCACGTCGCCGGGACGGACATGCGCGCCCGGCTCGACCGAGAGGATTGCCTCGACCGAGAGCAGGAAGCGGGCATCGCCGCCCTTCGACAGCTTGCCGACCTTGCCCTTGGCGTCGTGCACGATGATCGCCGGCTTCAGGTCGTTGCCGCGCGGCGTCGAACGCCAGTCGATGACCTCGCGCTTGGTGATGCCGGTCGATTCGTCGGCCGTTTCCTGGACGGAAATGCCGTCGACCAGATCCTCGAACGCCACCTTGCCCTCGATTTCGGTGAGGATCGGGCGGGTATAGGGATCCCACTCGGCGATGCGCTGGCCGCGCTTCACCTTGTCGCCATCGTCCACGAAGAGGCGCGAGCCGTAGGCAACGCGGTGCGTGGCGCGTTCCTTGCCGGCCTCGTCGAGGATCAGCACCGCCATATTGCGGCCCCTTAA
>NZ_RZOI01000740.1:0-2917 GCF_004022645.1 Mesorhizobium sp. M4A.F.Ca.ET.020.02.1.1
CCGCGATCATGGCCGATCTCGCGGTCGCGCCGCTGCCCAAATCCTTCCTCGGCAACGAGATGGTCGAGCTCGGGCCGAAGGACGGCATGCCCGACATTGGCACCTACAATCTCGCCATGGTGGTGGCGCCCGACGCCAGCGCGCCGGTGAAGGCGGTTGCCGACCACATCCGCGCGACTTTCGAGCTGTTCCGGGAAACCGGAAAGTTCTGATGAGCCTTGCTGTCAGTCGCGTTTCGGTGCTCAGCGATCTTGTCACGTGCGGAAAGCCGATTGATGTTCTGGCTGCAACGATGAGTGACTTGGGTTGGTCCGAGACGCCGATGGTTGTCCTGACCACTGACCATATTTTGAGCGTGCTCCGACGGTTCCAGTCAGGAGAACTCACTGCTGCGGACGTGGAGGCGTGGGCGGACCTGATCGAATGCAGGGAAGATATCGACTACCAGCCAGATCGACATGAAGACATACTGGAAGCGATCTATGTGTTGGCCAATCCGGTCTTGAATGGCCCACTTGATGAAGCCCTGACGGACCAAGTGATCGCCTCGCTCTCTGCTTGACGAGTGGTTTTATCACTGCTGAGAAAAGCGACGATGCTGTTGCGCGCGCGCCGCGTCTCCGGCATCTCGATCAGCGGCCAGACGTGGAACATGCCTTCTTCGTAGACGACCTCCACCTCGACACCGGCGGCGCGCGCTTTCTCGGCGAAGATCAGGTTGTCGGGGCTGAGCAGGTCGTGCGAGCCGGTCAGAAGAAGCGTCTTCGGCAGTACCGAAAGGTCGCCATAGAGCGGGCTGATGTGCCAGTCGGCGCGATCGATGCCGGCGCTGTAGAGCCGGATCGCCTCCAGCCCGCCGGCGATGCCAAGCCACGGATCGTTACGCTCGGCCTCGAACACTTCGGGGTTGGAGAGCGACATGTCGAGCCCGGGCGAAATCAGGACGTGGCGTGCCGGCAGCGGCAGGCCGTCCTCGGCCGCCATCATGGTCAGTACCACGGCCATGTTGCCGCCGGCGGAATCGCCCATAAAGGCGATGTTTTCGGCGCCGGTCTCGCCGAGCATCTGCCGGTAGACCTCGCCGACCATGCCGAACATGTCATGGAAATCGTGCTCGGGCGCGATCGGATAGATCGGCACCGTGATACCATAGCCCAGCCGCTCGGCCATCTCGACGATCAGCCCCCAATGATAGGAGGTGATCTGGAAGACATAGGCGCCGCCATGCAGATAGAGGATCCGCTTTCGCTCGCCGGCCCTCGGCGCGATCTCGTAGACGGGAAATCCGTTGACGCGGCGCTCGGCAATGTCGAGGCGATGACGCAGCGATGCCGGCGGATGATGGTCCTCGGTCTTGCGGGCGTAAGAAATCCAGCGCTGCAGGTTTTCCGGACTGGAAAAAGCCTTCTTGCGGCTATGCCTGAGGACAAAGGAAACGACGTGGCTTTTGAAACTGGGCATGCCGACACACGGACTTCGGCCGGAGCCGACTAAGAGAATTTCCCCTCTGTTCGGAAGATCGTACCTTGCCCGCAAATGTCAAGATTTGCGCTCGACACAACACGCTTGTGTGATCCGGCGACTGCCAGGTTCAGGGCCGCGGCAGCAACGCCACGCGCAACTTGTTGTCACCGGCAGCCGGAGCCGTGCCACGACCCCGGCGCTTGGCCAGCAGCTTGTATTTGTCGGCGAAGGTCATCAGCGCGCCGATCCCAGAAGCAGCTGCGCGAGCACGGCCTGCGGATCATTCGGCGGTGACGCCGGCCAGCCAATGTCCTTCTGGATGTCGAGGGGCAGGCTGTTCAGCGCCCGGATAGACTTGCTCCTGTTGTGCGCATGCTTGATGGCCACCCCATAGCGGCCGAGGCTTTCGAACATCGACATGGTGTTTTCCTCCGGAAGCGGCGGCGGGAAGACATTTCCGGCCTGCCGTTCGATGGGTGCCTAAATGCGCCTTGCGCGTTTCCAGCGGATTTCACGAAAACAGCATTTCGGTTTCCGGATCGGGCGATCCGGAAACATTTGCATGCAAATGAAAATGGAAAAGTCTGAAGATCGGCGAGAGGCCGCTAGCCTCGGCCGCGCCTTGCCGCATGACCCTCGCGCGAACGGCGGCGTGGCGCCGCGTCGCCGGCTATGCCGTCCTCGCTGACTGTCTTCCTGGGCGGCAGTTTGACCGCCGCCGACAGCTTCGGGAACGGGTCGATCTTGTTCGGCAGGGCCATGGCGTAGACGAAGTGCTCCTGGAATTTCGGCTCCAGCGCGGTCTCGATCTTCTCGATCCGGCTTACCGTCTCCTCGATCTCGCGGCGGTAGCCGCGATTGAGCAGCGCCATGCGGGCGCCGGCGCCGGCCGCGTTACCGACGGCCGAGACCTTGTCGAGGTCGCAGTCGGGGATCAGGCCGAGCACCATGGCGTATTTGGGATCGATGAAGGAGCCGAAAGCGCCGGCGAAATGGATGCGGTCGACATGCTCGGTGTGCTGCTTTTCCATCAGCAGCTTAGTGCCGGCGTAGAGCGCCGCCTTAGCGAGCTGGATGGCGCGTACGTCGTTCTGGGTGATGGTGATTCGGGGCTCGCCATCCTTCAGGACATAGGAGAAGGTGCGGCCGTTGGCGATGATGCGCGGCGAGCGCGCGGAGAGCGACCCGTCGACGACGCCATCTTCCGAGATGATGCCGGCGAGATACATCTCCGCCACCACCTCGATGATGCCGGAGCCGCAGATGCCCGTGACGCCGGTCGATTGCACGCTTTCGGCGAAGCCCGGCTGATCGGACCATAGTTCCGAGCCGATGACGCGGTATTTCGGCTCCAGCGTCTCGGCATCGATGCGCACGCGCTCGATGGCGCCCGGTGCTGCCCGCTGGCCGCCGGAAATCTCCGCGCCCTCGAAGGCCGGGCCGGTGGGCGAAG
>NZ_RZOI01000741.1:0-2901 GCF_004022645.1 Mesorhizobium sp. M4A.F.Ca.ET.020.02.1.1
AGATGAGAAGGCTTTCGATACCCATTGAGCTTTCCTCTGAGCAGGAGGGCGACGCCGGGGCGCGCCCCCCGAATCGGCCTCGATATCAACGGGTTCAGGCTAAGCCAAAGCAACCCCGCCCGCCAGCGACCAGCTCATCCGCGCCGCCTTTCCTGTAATTGCTCCAGAGGCTGTTGAGATTCAGGTCAGGCCGAGCCGAAGATGGTGGATTCCGATAACCGCAATGGAGCGGACTTTTGGGTCCGTGAGTACCGGAAGCGCAGGAATCCACCATTGCAGGCCGGCATCACCTGAATATCAATAGCCCCCTAGTCGTCATCGTCGCTTACGGCAGGCCGCCAGCTGGTCGGCTCGACCTTTTTCTGCGTGGTGCTGTCGATATAGGTCCACCAGCCGCCGTCGCGAAATTGCGCGATCGACTCGTTGATCACCCCATTGCCGTCCTTCCAGTAGACGGTGACCTTGGAGCCGTCGGTCGGCGCGGTTGCTATCGGTTTCCTCTCCGCCATGTCGTCCTCCGAGGCCGTCAGCTATGGGCGAAGATATCCTCCTCGCCCCAGCCCATCAGGTCTAGTTTGGCACGCGTCGGCAGGAAGCGGAAGCAGGCGTCGGCCTCCTTCGTGCGGCCCTCGCGCGCCAGCCGGGCGGCCAGCACCTCGCGCAGCCGGTGCAGATAGAGTACGTCGGAGGCGGCATATTCGAGCTGTTCCGGCGACAGGGTCTCCGCCGCCCAGTCCGACGATTGCTGTACCTTCGACAAGGTGACTCCGAGAAGCTCGCCGCAAATGTCCTTCAGCCCATGCCGGTCGGTATAGGTGCGGGTCAAGCGCGAGGCTATCTTGGTGCAGAACACTGGTTCCGCCACGACGCCGAAGGCGTTGTAGAGCACGGCGATGTCGAAGCGGCCGTAATGGAACAGCTTGGTGACGCTGCGGTTGCGGAGCAGGCTGACCAGGTTCGGCGCCTTCTTCTGGCCGGGCGCGATCTGGATGACGTCGGCGCTGCCGTCGCCCGGCGAGATCTGCACCACGCAGAGACGATCGCGATGCGGGTTCAAACCCAACGTCTCGGTGTCGATGGCCACTGCCCCGACATTGTAGTGGGACAGGTCGGGCAAGTCGTTCTTGTGGAAGCGGATGTCGCTCATCATTGTCTCCGGATCGCGGCCTGCGCTGTTCGTTTCGTCCTCACCGCGATCCGACGAAAAATCAACAAAAACTTGTCTTTCGACCCCTCAGCGCGTCAGCGCGTCGAGAATACGGGCCCAGGAGCGCTGCCCTTTGTGGAACGAAGTGAGCTCGTATTTCTCGTTGGGCGAGTGAATGCGGTCATCGTCGAGACCGAAGCCGACCAGCAGCGACTCCAGGCCGAGATAGGTCTGGAAATCGCCGACCACGGGGATCGAGCCGCCGCCGCCGGTGATCACCGCCTGTTTCGCCCATTCGTCGGACAGCGCCTCCTTGGCCTTGGCCAGGAACGGCGAGTCGTAGGAGAGCTTGATCGCCGGCGAGCCGCCATGCGGATGGAATTCGACCGAGCAGTCAGCCGGGATGCGTTCTTGAACGAAAGCCTGGAACGCAGCCCGGATCTTCTCGGGGTCCTGCTTGTGGACGAGGCGGAACGACACCTTGGCCGAGGCCTCCGCCGCGATCACCGTCTTGAAGCCCTTGCCGGTATAGCCGCCGATAATGCCGTTGAACTCCGCCGTCGGCCGCGCCCAGGTCAGTTCGAGCACCGAGCGGCCCTTTTCGCCGGCGAGGATCGACAGGCCGATCGGCCCGAGGAAGCTCTCGGCGGTCTCGCCGAGCGTTTCCCACGACTTCAGCACCTGCGACGGCGTCTCCTCGACACCGTCATAGAAGCCCGGGATGGTGATGCGCCCATCCTTGTCGTGGATATCGGCCAGGATCCCGGCCAGGATCCGGATCGGATTGGCGGCAGCCCCGCCATAGAGCCCCGAATGCAGGTCGCGATCGGCCGCTTTGACGGTGATTTCCTCGCCGACCATGCCGCGCAGCGACACGCAGATGGAGGGCGTCTCGCGATCCCACATGCCGGTGTCGCAGACGAGCGCGAAGTCGGTCTTGAGCTCGGCGGCATTGGCCGCGAGGAACGGCTTCAACGACGGCGAGCCGGACTCTTCCTCGCCCTCGAACAGGATGGTGATGCGGCAAGGCAGGCCGCCATGCACCTGCTTCCAGGCGCGGCAGGCCTCGACGAAGGTCATCAACTGCCCCTTGTCGTCGGCCGAACCGCGGCCGGTGATTATCTTGCGGCCAGGCTCGATCTCCTTGATCGCCGGCGCGAATGGATCGCTTTCCCACAATTCGATCGGATCGACCGGCTGCACGTCGTAATGGCCGTAGAACAGCACATGCGGCGCGCCCGCTGGCCCGTCGTGATGCGCCACCACCATCGGATGGCCGGGCGTGTCGCGCACGCTGGCGTCGAAGCCGATCAGCTTCAGCTCGGCCACCAGCCATTCCGCCGCCTTGTGGCAATCCTCGGCAAAGGCCGGGTCGGTGGAGATCGACTTGATGCCGAGCAGGCCGAACAGGCGCTCGAGGCTCTGGTCGAGATTCTGGTCGAGACGATCGAGGACGGGGGAGATTCTGGACATTGTCTGAAGCCTTTCGATTTTGCGCCGACCCTAAAGGGACGAGCCGAAAACGAAAAGCCGGGAACGTTGGACCAGCGTTTGGCAGCGGAAAAACATTCAGACCGATATGTCTGACCTGAAGACGAAAAAGCCGCCGTGGTGGAGGGGGAACCACGGCGGCCTTACTCGAAACGTTGCGGCAGCCCGGAGAGGGGGGATAGGCTGCCGCAGTTGTCCGGGATAGGCGGGGGACGGGCCTTGCTCCGGACTTCGGCGAAAACTGCCGATGGACCTTATTTGGG
>NZ_RZOI01000742.1:0-2891 GCF_004022645.1 Mesorhizobium sp. M4A.F.Ca.ET.020.02.1.1
GCCATAACCGCCTCGACCGCCCGCGACACCGCGACCGGACGCATCACGACGCTCGATGCCAGCGTCAATCTCGCCGACGCCAGCACGGCTGGCGCCGCTGCGGAGACCGGTGGCAGGCTGGGCACAATCGCCTTGAAGCTGACCGGGTCGGAAGGCGCAGGCGAGACGAAGTCGCGGCTGACCGCTTCGCTGTCGCTTGCCGGCTCCGTGCTCGACCTCGGTTCGCGCGGGCTGCTGCCAGCCGATGTCGAAGCCGATGCGACACTCCTGGCCGGCGCCAACAAGATCGATGTCAGCCGGTTGCTCCTCAAGACCGGTCGCTCGACCTTCGACTTTGCCGGTTCGATCGGGCCGAAGCCGGCCGCAGCGGGGGAGGAGCCGTCCTACCGCTACGACCTAACCAGCGACGGCTCCACGCTTGCGCCGTCAGAATCGCCAGAGCCGGGGCTCAACTTCTTCGCCCGCATCGCCGGTGTTTACCAGACCAAGAGCCGCAAGCTCGTCGCCGAGCAGATAGGCATCCGTTCCGGTGGGCCAAGCGAAGTGCTCGGCTCGGCCTCGATCGCTTTCATCGACAACGGTCCGCCGGGCATATCGCTTTCGCTCAACGTGCACGACATGCCGGTCTCGCATGTCAAGCAATTATGGCCCTGGTTCTCCGCCCGGAACGCTCGTCTGTGGGTGCTGGACAATCTGTTCGGCGGCCGTGTCGTCGACGCCAATCTGCAGTTCCAGGTCGTGCCGGGACGACTTGGCAACGGCGTCCCGCTTTCGGCCGACGAGGTATTCGGCCGCTTTCAGATCGAGGGTTCGCGCTTCGACACCGCCGGCCGTATCCCGCCGATCCGCGATGCGGTGGGCGAGGTATCCTTCCATGGCAACGATGTCGACATCGCGCTGTCCTCCGGCAGCGTCTACATGGCCAGCGGCCGCACGGTGGCGGCCAGCAACGGCACGCTGACGGTCAAGCAGGCAAACCACGCGCCGGTTATCGGCGCGCTCGACATCGATGTTGCCGGTGAGGCGCCGGCCATCGCCGAACTAGCCTCGTATGAGCCGATCAACGCCATGCGCCATGTCGGCCTCTTGCCGGAGGACCTCAGCGGCACGGTGACAGGCCACGTCAAGGCCGACATACCGCTGACGTCGGGAGTCGACACCTCGAAGCTCAACTGGCTGGTGGCGCTGGACTACAAGGACCTGTCGCTCGCCAAGCCGTTCGAGGACCAGACGGTGACGGAGGCCGACGGCTCTATCACCGTCGAGCCCGACCAGGCGGTGATCTCGGCCAAGGCGCGGCTCAATGGCATCCCGGCCGAGCTCGATATCGTCGAGCCGCTCGTCGATGACGGCCCGCCGCGCAGCCGCAAGGTCGCGCTCGTGCTCGACGACAAGACGCGCGCGGCCGCCATGCCGGGCCTGTCGCCGCTGCTTTCGGGAACCGTCAAGGTTACGATCGACAAGAGCGAAGGCGACGAACAGAACGTTTCGGCCGACCTCACCAACGCCAGGCTCGACATTCCCTGGGCGGGGTGGAGCAAGGGCGCGGGCGTTGCCGCCAAGGTCACGTTCGCGATGAAGAAGGCCGGTGCCACCACGACGCTCGCCGACTTCGATCTCGACGGAAAAAGCTTTTCCGTCGACGGCGATGTGACGCTCGTGAACGGGGCGCTGTCGTCGGCGCGCTTCAGCAAGGTCGCCTTGAACCGGGGCGACGATGTCGCCGTATCCGTGAAGCGGTCCGGCAAGGGCTATGCGGTCGATGTCAGCGGCGAGGCGCTCGACGCCCGCTCGCTGATCAAGCAGTTCACCTCCGATGTCGACACCGCCACCAAGACCACCGGCAGCGATGCGATTTCCGTCAACGCCGATGTCGGTTCGCTTACCGGCTTCCATGACGAGATGCTGTCCAACCTGAAGCTGAACTACAGCGCCGCCGGCTCCCGCGTGAACGGCCTCGAGGTCAGCGCCACCGCGAGCTCCGGCGCGGCCATTACCATCCGCAACACGACCGCCGACGGCAGGCGGGCGCTCAGCATGAAGTCGGCCGACGCCGGCGCCATCCTGCGCTTCCTCAATGTCTACGAGCACATGGAAGGTGGCTCGGTCACGCTGTCGATGGCGGGGGCCAGCGATGGGCCGATGAAGGGGCAGGTCGATGCCACCAACTTCTTCGTCGTCAACGAGCCGAAGCTCGCCTCGATCGTGTCGACCACGCCGGCCGGCGACACGCGCAGCCTGAACCAGGCGGTCAAGGCCGATATCGACACTTCGAGGGTCAAGTTCGAGCGCGGCTACGCCGAGATCGACAAGGGCGCCGGCTATCTGAAGCTGGCGAACGGGGTGCTGCGCGGCGAGCGCATCGGCACCACTTTCCAAGGCACGCTCTACGACCAGAACAACAACATGGACATGACCGGCACCTTCATGCCGGTCTCTGGGCTGAACCGCATCTTCGGCGAACTGCCGCTGTTCGGGCCGCTGCTCGGCAACGGCCGGGATCGCGGCCTGATCGGCGTCACTTTCCGGCTGAGGGGCAATGCCAACAAGCCGAGCCTCGACATCAACCCGCTGTCGGTAATCGCTCCCGGAATATTCAGGTCGATCTTCGAATACCGCTGAGGTGGCCCGTCACACCGGCCGCGCCAGGACGTGTTTTTTCTTGCCAACTGAAAGCTTTACGACGTTTTCCGGACTCAAATCCTGAAGCGTCACAGTCCGGCGGTCGTCCGCGACCGGCTGATCGTTGAGGCGCACGGCGCCGCCCTGGACATGACGCCGCGCCTCGCCATTGGAGGCGGCGAGCCCGGCGGTGACCAACAGCGAGAGGATGCCGATGCCGGCTTCGAGCGCGGCCTTGCCGACTTCGACGCTGGGCAGTGTGTCGGCGA
>NZ_RZOI01000743.1:0-2881 GCF_004022645.1 Mesorhizobium sp. M4A.F.Ca.ET.020.02.1.1
CTGCGCTTCCGCGCCGATGTAGACGATGCCGGCTTCGTCGAGGTTCTTCAGCGCCTCTTCCGAAACGTTCGGAATGTCGCGCGTGATTTCCTCCGGCCCGAGCTTGGTGTCGCGCGCCATGACCTCGAACTCCTCGATGTGGATCGAGGTGAAGACGTCGTCGGCGACGATGCGCTCGGACAAGAGGATCGAGTCCTCGTAGTTATAGCCGTTCCACGGCATGAACGCGACCAGCACGTTGCGGCCGAGCGCCAGATCGCCGAGCTCGGTCGACGGACCATCGGCGATGATGTCGCCCTTGTTGACGCGGTCGCCCATGCGCACCAGCGGACGCTGGTTGATGCAGGTGTTCTGGTTCGAACGCTGGAACTTCATCAGCCGGTAGATGTCGACGCCGGACTTGCCGGGATCGAGATCTTCCGTGGCGCGGATGACGATACGCGTCGCGTCCACCTGGTCGACGATGCCGCCGCGGCGGGCGCCGATGGCGGCGCCCGAGTCACGGGCGACGATCGGCTCCATGCCGGTGCCGACGAACGGCGCCTCGGCGCGCACCAGCGGCACGGCCTGACGCTGCATGTTCGAGCCCATCAGCGCGCGGTTGGCGTCGTCGTTCTCGAGGAACGGGATGAGCGCCGCCGCCACCGAAACCATCTGCTTCGGCGACACGTCCATCAGATCGACGTTCTCGCGCGGCGCCATCATCACTTCGCCGGCGTTGCGGCAGATGACGAATTCGTCAACGAAGCCGCCATTCTTGTCGAGCTCGGCGTTGGCCTGCGCGACATGGTGCTTGGCTTCTTCCATCGCCGACAGGTAGACGACCTCGTTGGTCAGCTTGCCGTTGACGATCTTGCGGTACGGGCTCTCGATGAAGCCGTACTTGTTGACGCGCGCGAAGGTCGCCAGCGAGTTGATCAGACCGATATTCGGGCCTTCCGGCGTCTCGATCGGGCAGATGCGGCCGTAATGCGTCGGATGCACGTCGCGCACCTCGAAGCCGGCGCGCTCGCGCGTCAGACCGCCCGGTCCAAGCGCCGAAAGGCGGCGCTTGTGGGTGATCTCCGACAGCGGGTTGGTCTGGTCCATGAACTGCGACAGCTGCGAGGAACCGAAGAACTCGCGCACGGCGGCGGCCGCCGGCTTGGCGTTGATCAGGTCCTGCGGCATCACCGTGTCGATCTCGATCGAGGACATGCGTTCCTTGATCGCGCGCTCCATGCGCAGCAGGCCGACGCGGTACTGGTTTTCCATCAGCTCGCCGACCGAGCGCACGCGGCGGTTGCCGAGATTGTCGATGTCGTCGATCTCGCCCTTGCCGTCGCGCAGTTCCACCAGTGTCTTGACCACGGCCAGGATGTCTTCCTTGCGCAGCACACGCACCGTATCCTCGGCCTTGAGCTCGAGGCGCATGTTCATCTTGACGCGGCCGACGGCCGACAGGTCATAGCGTTCGCTGTCGAAGAACAGCGAGTTGAACATGGCTTCGGCGGTCTCGAGCGTCGGCGGCTCGCCCGGGCGCATGACGCGGTAGATGTCGAACAGCGCGTCCTGCCGGCTCTCGTTCTTGTCGACGGCGAGAGTGTTGCGGATGTAGGCGCCGACATTGACGTGGTCGATGTCGAGGATCTGGATTTCCTGCTCGCCGGTGCCGAGCAGCACCTTCAGCGTCTTGTCGTCGATCTCGTCGCCGGCCTCGAGGAATATCTCGCCGGTGGCGTAGTTGACGATGTCCTCGGCGAGGTAGTTGCCGAGCAGATCCTCGTCAGTCGCCTTGATCGCCTTCAGGCCCTTTTCGCCGAGCTGGCGGGCCTGGCGCGCGGTGATCTTCTTGCCGGCCTCGATGACGATCTCGCCGGTGTCGGCATCGACGAGGTCGCCGACGGCCTTGAGGCCGCGGAAGCGCTCGACGTTGAAGGGAATGCGCCAGTGGTCGCCGGCGCGCTTGTAGGTGATCTTGTTGTAGAAGGTCGACAGGATCTCCTCGCCGTCCATGCCGAGCGCCATCAGCAGCGACGTCACCGGGATCTTGCGGCGGCGGTCGATGCGGGCGTGCACGACGTCCTTGGAGTCGAACTCGATGTCGAGCCACGAGCCGCGATAGGGAATGACGCGCGCGGCAAACAGGAGCTTGCCCGACGAGTGCGACTTGCCCTTGTCATGGTCGAAGAAGACGCCCGGCGAGCGGTGCATCTGCGAGACGATGACGCGCTCGGTGCCGTTGACGATGAAGGTGCCGTTGGACGTCATGAGCGGCATGTCGCCCATGTAGACGTCCTGCTCCTTGATGTCCTTGATCGACTTCGCGCCGGTATCCTCGTCGATATCGAACACGATGAGGCGCAGCGTCACCTTCAGCGGCGCGGCATAGGTCAGGTCGCGCTGACGGCATTCGTCAACGTCGAATTTCGGTCCTTCGAACTCGTACTTCACGAACTCCAGCATCGAGGAGCCGGAAAAATCGGAGATCGGGAAGACCGACTTGAAAACGGCCTGCAGTCCCTCATCGGGACGGCCGCCCTTGGGCTCGTCCACCATCAGGAACTGGTCGTAGGATGCCTTCTGAACCTCGATCAGGTTCGGCATCTCCGCAACTTCCGGGATCTTTCCGAAGAACTTGCGTACGCGTCTGCGGCCATTGAAAGTCTGGGTCTGGGCCATCGTCGCTCCTTAGCTCGATTCTCGGGGCGAACCTCGCCGCGGCTCGCCTTGCATTCCGGGCCGCCTCGGCGGCAGCCCCTGATCTGTTTTCCCGCCGCCAGTCGGCGGCCGGTTAAAACGGGAGAAAACCCGTTTCCTGAAGGCCGTTCCGCGGCCCTCAGGAAAGAGGTTTCCGTACGTCTCGCGCTCTTTGGCTCCCTTGACGTCAAGGGAGTGGCGG
>NZ_RZOI01000744.1:0-2871 GCF_004022645.1 Mesorhizobium sp. M4A.F.Ca.ET.020.02.1.1
GTCGAAAATGACCGAATTCGGCTCGCCGTCGTCCGCCGCCAGGACAAGCACGGCGGGTTCGTGGATCGACGGGGCGAAATCGGGTATCTCGTCGTCGAGCACGACGAGATCGGGATCGACAAGACGCAAATTGCCGGCCCAGAACCAGCTGGATATCACAGTGCGAACCGGCCCGTCGGACATGAGCTGGCTGTACAGCGAATGATAGTCCATCCGCACGATGCGCCCGCGGCTGTCTCCGCCGTACACCTGCATGTACCAGCTTACCGGCAGCACGAGGATGGCGAGGACGGCGCCGGCGAAGACAATCGTGGCTTGCGTCTTCTTGCCCCTGTCGCCGATGGCATCCAGACGCATGGCGAGGGCGGCGGGCAGCAAAACGAAAACGGGAAGCATCCAACGATCGCGAAATTGCGTTACGCCGCCCGCCAGCACCACCACCAGCGTGATCAGCAAGGCAAGAGCAAACGCGCGCCAGACCAGCGTCTCGGGCCACGGCCAGGGCTGTGACGATGGCGCGGATTTCCTGATTGCCAATAAGAACGCAACGGCGAAGACGGCGATCGGAAGCCCGGCGAAGTTGAGTATCGCCTTGCCCAACCCGAACACGCCGAGCGATGCAGTCGCCGCCGCGCTGCCACCCTCGGCAACGCCGAAGCCGTCGCTATGCAACAGCAAGTCTTCAAGATGCGCGAAGCTCCAGTGGAATGTCGGCAGACAGGCAAGGATGGCCACCATAATGCTGATCGGGAAGCGGCGGTCGAAGATCGCCGCGCGGGTTTCGCGCAGCGACAGCGCCGCCAGAAACAGCGCGGCGATAAAGACGACATTGTTGTATTTCGAGAGCATCGCCGCGGCAGTTGCCAGGCCAAACAGCACATAGGCGGCGAGGGATCGCCGCTTCAACACCTCGACCAGCGCCAGGAACAGCACCGACGAAAAGCAGAATATGGCGACCGAGTGGGTGAGGGCATGCTGCATTTCCCAGATGATCTGTGGAAACAGAAGCAGCCCGAACATTGCGGCCGCGGCCGCGCGACTCGAGTAGCCTAGCCGACGTACCGCGGTGAAGTATGAGGCGAGCCCTCCGGCCAGCAGACCATACTTCACGATCTTCAGGGCGAGGACGTTGGTTCCGACCAGCGAGGCCGTCAGGTGGGCAAGCCAGGTGTAGAGCGGTGGCTGCGAACTGCCGTAGCCAGTCGCAAGGACCCGCATCACCATCAATTGCTCGGATTCATCGACGCCGACGCCAGTGCCTGCCCAATGCGACGACAGCGTCATCACCACGACCTGGACAAGGCAATATATGACGGCAAAGGCGAGCGCGGCGTTGAGTGGACCGGCCTTGTCGTCGCAAAGCCAGTCGGTCCATTTCTCTAGATGCTGCAAGGACGTCGTCTTCCCATCGCGGCCGCTCGAACCGTGCTTGGTCGAAACGCCACCTACACGGTCCAACACGCGCTGTCGCCCTTTTAAGTGCGCATCTTCTCGCCGCTCGGGTCGAAGGGCGGTTCGACATTGATGCGGGCCGGACGGCGGTGGCCGAGTATCTCGATCTCGAACAGACCGGCGCTTTGGTCCTCGGCCAACGCCGCCGGCACATAGCCCTGCGCCATCGACTTCTGAACATAGTGCGCATAGCCGCCCGAAGTGACCCAGCCCACCACACGCCAGTCGCCATCGGCGATGCCGCGCACTGCGGAGGCGCCTTCGGCAGCCTGCGAACCGCGCACTTCCTTGCCTGTGGTGTCGAAGCGAGGCGCGCCATAGCCATGTGGCTTTTCCACCGTACCGTAGTCCTTGCTGACCTTGGCCCAGATCGGCTCGTCGCCCATCACGTCCGCATCCGCTGCATCGACGATGAAGGAGACCCGGCGCAGTTTTGGCCCCTCGGCGAGCTCCTTGGCGGACGCCTCGCGGCCGATGAAGTCGTTCTTCTCCAGCTTGATGAAGCGGTCCATCGAGCCTTCGAACGGGCCGTAGATCGGGCGCAATTCGCGGAACCAGGTCGGGAAGTTCTTTTCAAGGCGCATCGACAGCAGGGCGCGCATGCCGAAATCGACGAGGCCGAACTCCTCGCCAGCTTCCTTGATCGCCTTGTAGACGAGGCGCTGATAGGCGGGCGCCATCCAGATCTCGTAGCCGAGGTCCCCAGTATAGGTGATGCGGTTTACCAGGCAGGGCGCGCCGCCGACGGCCATCTCGCGGAAATCCATGAATCGGAAGGCCTTGGTGGAGATGTCGACATCGACCAGCTTCTGCAGCAGGTCGCGAGATTTCGGCCCGGCGATCGACAGGCCGACCAGTGTCTGGTCGAAGCGGTGGATGCGCACGGAGCCGTCCTTCGGCAGGTGCTTCTCGAACCAGCGCATATGGTATTTCTGCGCGGCCGACGAGCCCCAGATCATGAAGCGGTCCTCGCCTGACTTGGCGATGGTGAAGTCGCCGATCAGCTTGCCGAACTCGTTGACCATCGGGGTCAGCACGATGCGGCCAACCTTCGGCATGCGGTTGGTCATCAGCCGGTTGAGGAATTCCTCGGCTGACGGTCCGGAGACTTCGTATTTGGCGAAGTTGGCGATCTCGGTGACGCCGACCTTCTCACGCGTGGCGCGCACCTCCTCGCCGATCGGGCCGAAGTCGTTGGAGCGATGGAAGGAGACGATGTCCTTGGGCTCGGTACCCTTCGGGGCGAACCAGAGCGGGGTTTCCAAGCCCCACGAGTCGCCCATGACGGCGTTGTTGGCGAGCATGGTGTCGTAGAGCGGCGTCGTCTGCGCGGGGCGGGCGGCGGGCAACTCTTCGTTCGGGAAGCGGATCGAGAAGCGGCGCGAATAATTCTCGCGCACCTTGGCATTGGTGTACCGC
>NZ_RZOI01000745.1:0-2868 GCF_004022645.1 Mesorhizobium sp. M4A.F.Ca.ET.020.02.1.1
CGGTTCGTTGCTGACGCGCTTCATGATGCCGCGCATCCTCAACCGCTTTGGCTTCCGCCGCGTGCTGGTCACCAACACGCCGATCGTCGCTTGCCTCGTCGCGGGCTTCGCCTCGATGCAGGCGAGTCTGCCCGCCTGGATCGTGCTCGCCTACATCTTCATCTTCGGCGTCTTCCGCTCGGTGCAATGGGCTTCAACCGGGAACCTTTCCTATTCGGATGTCGCGCCCGAGCAACTCGCCCGCTTCAGCGCGCTCTACTACATTCTCTGGCAGCTTGCGGTGGCGATCAGCGTCGGCCTGGCGGCGGCGTTGTTGTCTTTGCTCGCCAGCGGCGGCCATGCCAGCGTCAACGATTTCCGCATCCTGTTCTTGATTGAAGGCCTGATCACGCTGTGCGCGCTGTTCGCGTATCTGCGGCTGACGCCGCAGGACGGCGCCCATGTCAGCGGCCACGGCGCGCATGTGAACACCGAGTAAGGCCGCTGGCGCTGGCTGGCGGCCGTTACTCGCTGAACGTTACCCAGTCTTCCAGCGGCGCGCGGTCGGTACGAAATTCGTTCTCGGGCTTGGATTTGTCCTCGTAGCCCAGCGCCATGCCGCAGACGACGATCTCCTCGTCGGGGATGTTGAGAACCGGGCGGATCTGCCGGTGATAAGGCGCGAAGGCCGCCTGTGGGCAGGTATGCAGGCCCCTTCCCCTCGCTGCCACCATGATGTTCTGCAAGAACATGCCGTAGTCGATCCACGATCCTTTGTTCAGCCGCCGGTCGACGGTGAAGATTATGCCGACGGGCGCATCGAAGAAGACGAAGTTGCGATCGTGCTGCGCCCGCATCCTGTCGACCTCGCGCCGGCCGATGCCGAGCGCGCCATATAGGCCGAAGCCGTTCGCGCGGCGACGAGTGAGATAGGGTTCGAAGAACTGGTCGGGATAGTAGCGATACTCGTCCCACTCGGCCTTCTCGGCGCGGATGCCTGAATTGAGGATGGCCTCAGAAATGCGCTGCTTGACATCGCCCTTGGTGACATACACCCGCCAAGGCTGCATGTTGGTGCCGGATGGCGCGCGCGCGGCGACGGAAAGGATGTCGCGGACCGTCTCGTCGTCGACCATATCGGGCAGGAAGGCGCGCACCGAGCGGCGCGACGTGATCGCCTCGTCGACGATCGCCGCATCCTTGGCTATCCGGCTGTTGTTTTCCAGCATGGGTCGTCCCTTTGCGCGTGACCGGGAACCAAACCGGCTCCCGCGAAGGACCACGCACAGACTCCTTGAAACCTGGCCCCCGACCGGACGTCCCCATTCGCCGTTCGTCGCCGAGCCTTTGCATGAACCGCAAAAAACGCGCAAGCAAATCTTGTGGCATCATGAAAATCCTCTTGATTTTTTCATGGAGTTGCCCTCTCATGAAATTTGTCTCCAATTTTTCATCGGAAGGCCGATGGTCTCGACCGCTCCCAGGCCGGAACAGGACAATGGCGAGCGGTTGCTGGCCGGCGACATCCGTGCGCTGCGCAAGGCGCGCGGGCTGACGCTGGCCGAGATCGGCCTGAGGCTCGGCCGCTCCGTCGGCTGGGTCAGTCAGGTAGAGCGCGGCCTGTCGGTCCCTTCGCTCGGCGACCTCAGGGCTTTCGCCGACCTGTTCGGCGTGCCGATCAGCCTGTTCTTCAGCCATGACGTGCCGGTCGAGGCGGAGCGCGGCGTGGTCGTGCGTGCCGGCAGCCGCCGCTCGCTTGGCACAAGCGAATCCGGACTTGTGGAGGAGCTTCTGTCGCCCGACCTCGGCGGTAGCTTCGAGATGCTGCGCTCGGAATTTGCGCCGGGTGCGGAGCTGAAGACCGAAGCGCGCCGTCCGACCGAAGAAGCCGGCTATGTTACGTCGGGTGTTTTCGAGATCGAGATTGCCGGCGTCTGGCACCGGCTCGGCGAAGGCGACAGCTTTCGTTTCGATGGCAAGCCGTTTCGCTGGCGCAATCCCGGCGCCGAGCCGGCGGTGGTCATCTGGGTGGTTTCGCCACCTGTCTATTGATTGGAGGGGAAGAACATGGCGGGTTTGCCGAGCACGGCACGCGTGGTGATCATCGGAGGCGGTGTCGTCGGCGCCTCCTCGCTCTACCACCTTTGCAAGGCGGGGTGGACCGATTGCGTGCTGCTCGAAAAGAACGAGTTGACCTCGGGCTCGACCTGGCATGCCGCCGGCAACGTGCCGACCTTCTCGTCCTCATGGTCGCTGATGAACATGCAGCGCTATTCGACCGAGCTCTATCGCGGGCTCGCCGATGCCGTCGACTATCCGATGAACTACCACGTCACCGGCTCGCTCAGGCTCGCCCATTCGAAGGAGCGCATGCAGGAATTCCGGCGCGCCAAGGGCATGGGCCGCTACCAGGGCATGGACATCGACGTCGTCGGGCTGGACGAGATCAAGCGCCGCTATCCCTTCATCGAGACGCATGAGCTGAAAGGCGCGCTCTACGACCCGAGCGACGGCGACATCGATCCGGCGCAGCTGACGCAGGCGCTGGCCAAGGGCGCGCGCGACATGGGCGCCAGGATAATCCGCTTCTGCCCGGTCACCGGCGCTCGCCGCGAGAACGGCGAATGGGTGGTCGCCACACCGCAGGGCGAAATCCGCTGTGAGATCGTGGTCAATGCCGCCGGCTACCGCGCCGCCGAGCTAGGAAAAATGTTCGGCCGCGCAGTGCCGATGATGGTGATGAGCCATCAATACATATTGTTCGAGGAGATCCCCGAGCTTGCCGCCTGGACGAAGGAACAGGGCAAAAAGCTGCCGCTGCTGCGCGACGTCGACACCTCCTACTATCTGCGCCAGGAAAAGACCGGCATGAACCTCGGCCCCTATGAG
>NZ_RZOI01000746.1:0-2867 GCF_004022645.1 Mesorhizobium sp. M4A.F.Ca.ET.020.02.1.1
CTTCGCCATCATCACCCACCGCGACCGCCAGCCGAGCCTCGCCCAGACGGCGCTGCGGGCGCATTTGGGAAAGGCGGACTTGCCGCCGGCGGACAGGGGCTGATCGGGAAGAAGGGCTTCAGGCGAATTTCCGCTGCGCATCAAGCGCCAGTCCAAGCCCGACCGAGCCGAACATGTCGCCCTCGATGACGGAGGCCTGCGGCACCAGCGAGAGGATCTGGCGTTTGGCGAGAGGGATCGCTGTCGAGCCACCGGTCAGGAACACGGCAGTTATGGCGGAAGTGTCAACACCGGCATCCGCAATCGTCTGCCTCACGGTCTCGGTCACCCGGTCGATGTCGGCCCCGATCGTTGCCTCGAGGCCGGCGCGCGTGATCTCGGCTGCGAAGCGTGCGCCGGGCAGGGACACTTTCACCTCGGCGGCAGGCTGATCCGTCAGCGCGATCTTGGCCCTTTCCACCAGGCCCGCCAGCGCGTGGCCGTAGCGGTGCTCGACGATATGGATGAAGCGGCCGACGAGATCGGCGCGCTCGGCCTCGAAGCGGATTTGCTTCAGGTCCGTCATCGCCTTGGCGGTATAGACGAGGTTGATGCGCTGCCAGGTCGCCAGGTCGATGAAATAGCTCGCCGGTAGATTGCGCTTGCCGTCCTTGGTCGGCGTAAGATAGCCGAGTTCGGGCATTATGTGGGCGATGCTTAGCAGCCGGTCGAAGTCGGTGCCGCCGATATGGATGCCGCGGTTGGCCAGGATGTCGCCCTTGCGATCGTTCGAGCGGGCGCGCTCGGGCGAGACCCGCACCACCGAGAAGTCGGACGTGCCGCCGCCCATGTCGACGATCAGCGCCAGTTCCTCCCGGGCAACCTTCTGCTCGTAGTCGAGCGCCGCCGCGATCGGCTCGAACTGGAAGGCGATGTGCTTGAACCCCTGGGCGCGCGCCGCCTTTTCAAGCTCACTTTCCGCCCTCGCATCGGCCTCGGCGTCATCGTCGACGAATTGTACGGGCCGACCGAGCACGATGGTCTCGACCGGAGCGCGCGCGTCCTCTTCGAGGCGCTTCTTCAGATGGGCGATGAAGAAACCGATGATGTCGGTGAAGCCGATCAGGCGCGCCTTGATGCGGGTCTTCTCGTGAGCGAGCGAGCTGCCGAGCACGCTCTTCAGCGAGCGCATCAGCCGCCCCTCGATGCTGTCGGTGTAGTCGCTGATAGCACGGCGGCCGAAATAGGTATGGCCGTCCTCGAAGTTGAAGAAGACGGCGCTTGGCAATGTAGGTTGTTCACCTTCCAGCGCTACCAGTCGCGCCTGCCCGTTCCGGATCACGCCCACGGTGGAATTGGACGTGCCGAAATCGATGCCGCCGAATGCTGATTGCATAGCAGCCTCCTGTCATTGGTTCGTCGCAGCGGATCGCCGGCGCCGGCAAAGGCGCGGACGTCCGGATGGCCGGACCGTTCTGCCGAATTGAATGTGCGTGTTTGCCTTGGGAGGCGGCGGTTTATCGCATCATCGAAAAAAGGGAAAGCCTCTTTTCCCGGGGAGATCAATCCTTGCGGAAGACCAGCCGCCCCAGCCAGCCGGTCAGCATGGCGAGCGATACCGCGAAGACGCCGTAGAGAAAGGAATAGTCGTGCGCGACGCGGAAGATCGACTGCTCGAAACCGGATTTGCGGATTTCGAGCTGGGCCGAGCTTTCCTTGATGAACATGCCGCTCTTGAACAGGAAGGCGCGCGCCTTGTGGGTGCCGACCGGAACGTCGGGCGCCAGCCTAACCGTGGCGCGGAACAGGTTCTGCGACAGGAACTGCACGCCGCCGACATTTTCGCTGTAGAGCCCAGTCGCCTTCTTGCGATCTCGCAGCGCGGCGGTGAACTCCTCGATCGTCGCCGGGCTGTCGGTCTCGTCGGCGGGCTTCATGTAGAGGTTGGCCGAGCCGAGCGACAGCTGCTTGTAGCTGTTCGGTTCGGTTATGTCCTGCAGCGGCCGCGTCGTGGCCACCGAATAGGACACCGGCACATTCTCGAACGTCTCCGACTCCAGATTGATCCAGACGCCGAGCACCCGGTCCTTGCGCCGCACCACCACCGGTCGCGGCGGGCCCTCGAGCACGACGATGACGTCGTAGCGCCCCTGGCGCGCAACCAGCGGATCGGGATTCTCCAGCGATCCGAAGATGGTGAGGTCGGCGCCGGAAAACCCGGCGGTGATCGAGACGGCGTCGGTCGACAGGCCGATCTGGATGCCTTCGACCGGCGGCGTCTGGGCCGCCGTCGGCGACGCGGCCGCGACGAGCAGAAGCAAGGCAGCGGCCGCGAACCCCCTCCACCCCGCCATCAGCTCAGGCCCGCCGCGGAAAGCGAATAGAGATTGGGCGGCGTGACGAACAGATCGATCGCCAGGCGGATGGCGACGGCCAGAACCAGCAGCGCCAGCAATGCCCTGAGCTGCTCACCGCGCAGCTTCTGGCCGGCCTTGGCGCCATATTGCGCGCCGGCGACACCGCCCGCCATCAATAGGAAGGCGAGCATCACATCGACCGTCTGGTTGGTGGTGGCGTGCACCAGCGTGGTGTAGGCCGAGGTGAAGATGATCTGGAACAGCGAGGTGCCGATGACGACGTTGGTCGGCACTTTCAGGAGATAGATCAGCGCCGGCACCATGATGAAGCCGCCGCCCACACCCATGATCGACGACAGGAAGCCGATGCCGGCGCCGAGCCCGAGCACCGGGATGACGCTGACGAACAGCTTCGAGGCGCGGAAGCGCATCTTCAACGGCAGTCGATGGATCCAGTTGTGCTGGCCGGATTTCTTCAGCACGGGTGCGGCGCCGCTGCGGGTGGCGCGCAGCGCGTTGACGCTCTCGACC
>NZ_RZOI01000747.1:0-2849 GCF_004022645.1 Mesorhizobium sp. M4A.F.Ca.ET.020.02.1.1
ATCTCGCAGCGGCGGTGATGCTCGAGGCAAGTGCGGCGGTGCGCAAGATCGGCCAATCGCTGGCAGCCGAGGCGATCGCCGCCAGGACGGAATGGCTTGCGGGTGACGCCACCATCGATCTCGCCGATCTTCAACCCGCCGATCTCGTCACCGCCGCTTATGTGCTGGACGAGATCGTGCCGGCCTCGCTGCCCAAACTGGTTGGCCAAGTCTGGCAGTTGACCGCCGGCACGCTGCTGATCGTCGAGCCGGGAACGCCGGCCGGCTGGCAGCGCATTCTTGCCGTGCGCCAGCAATTGATCGAGGCCGGCGCGCATGTGCTGGCACCCTGCCCGCACGAGGCGCCCTGCCCGCTCGCCCAGCCCGACTGGTGCCATTTCTCGCGCCGCGTCGCGCGCTCGCGCCTGCATCGCCTCGCCAAGGACGCCGACGTGCCGTGGGAGGACGAGAAATTCATCTACATCGCCGCCTCGCGGCGGCCGGCGCCAGCGCGCCCGGCGCGCGTGATCGCGCCGCCGAAGGCCGGCTCCGGCAAGGTGATGCTCAAGCTTTGCGTGCCTGACGGCAATGCCGGCGAGACACTGTTCAGCAAGCGCGACGGCGACGCGTTCAGGGTCGCGCGACGGCTGGACTGGGGCGACTCGCTGGATATTTGAATGACAATTTGTTCTTTATTTGTTCCACAGCTTCGCGTAGAATCGCGACCTTGCCGAGTCAACTGGAATCGGGGCACGGGAATTCTGTCCTGTGGACGGTTTGCCGCTCCTGTGAACAGCGGGCATCAAGGCTGATTGGCCTTGGGGTGATGCAGAAAGGTCAGCACCGACTCATCTCGTTCTTGCTATCGAGAGGTCGGGATCGAAATCGGGGACATCATGGCTGAGGCAGCGCGCAAATTCGGCGTGGCGGAGCAACCGCTCTATCGCGAGGCACCGAACAACATCGAGGCCGAGCAGGCGCTGCTCGGCGCCATCCTCGTCAACAACGACGCCTTTTACCGGGTCTCCGACTTCCTCAAGCCGGCGCATTTCCACGAGCCGCTGCACCGCCGGATATTCGAGGTGGCGGCCGAGCTCATCCGCATGGGCAAGATCGCGACCCCGATCACGCTGAAGACCTTCCTGCCCGCGGACGAAAAGGTCGGCGACATGACGGTGGCGCAATATGTCGTGCGGCTCGCCGTCGAGGCCGTCACCGTCGTCAACGCCACCGACTATGGCCGCGCCATCTACGACCTCGCCACGCGCCGCGCGCTGATCACCGTCGGCGAGGACATGGTCAACATCGCCTATGACGCCCCGGTCGACATGTCGCCGTCCGACCAGATCGAGGATGCCGAGCGGCGGCTGTTCGAGCTGGCCGAGACCGGCCGCTACGACGGCGGCTTCGAGAGCTTCACCGACGCGGTCAAGACCGCCGTCGACATGGCCAACGCCGCCTATATGCGCGATGGCGGCCTGTCCGGCATCGCCACCGGCCTGCGCGACCTCGACCGCCGCATGGGCGGCCTGCAGCCTTCCGACCTGATCGTGCTTGCCGGCCGCCCAGGCATGGGCAAGACGTCGCTCGCCACCAACATCGCCTTCAACATCGCCGAGGCCTATGTGCCTGCCCAGCAGGCCGACGGCTCGTTCAAGGCCGCCAATGGCGGCGTCGTCGGCTTCTTCTCGCTGGAAATGTCGTCGGAGCAGCTCGCCACCCGCATCATCTCCGAGCAGACCGAGATTTCGTCGTCGAAGATCCGTCGCGGCGAGATCTCCGAGATGGATTTCGAAAAGCTGGTCGCCTGCTCGCAGACCATGCAGAAGATCCCGCTGTTCATCGACCAGACCGGCGGCATCTCGATCGCTCAGCTTTCCGCCCGCGCGCGCCGCCTGAAGCGCCAGCGCGGCCTCGACCTCATTGTCATCGACTATATCCAGCTGATGCAGGGCTCCTCCGCCCGCGCCTCGCAGAACCGCGTGCAGGAAATCACCGAGATCACCACCGGCCTGAAGGCGCTGGCCAAGGAGCTCGGCGTGCCGATCATCGCGCTGTCGCAGCTCTCGCGTCAGGTCGAAAGCCGCGACGACAAGCGCCCGCAACTCTCGGACCTGCGCGAATCCGGCTCAATCGAGCAGGACGCCGACGTGGTGCTGTTCGTCTATCGCGAGGAATACTACCTCAAGAACCGCGAGCCGAAACTCGGCACCGAGGAATACGTCAAGTGGGAAAACGAGATGAACGAGATGCGCGGCAAGGCCGAGGTGATCGTGGCCAAGCAGCGCCACGGCCCGACCGGCTCGGTCAGCCTCGCCTTCCACGGCGAATTCACCCGCTTCTCCGACCTGGCGGAAGAGCACCATCTGCCGGATCGGTTTGAGTGAGCTCTTGAGAAAGGCCTCATTCCTTCGCCCCCCCTCTGGCCTGCCGGCCATCTCCCCCTCAGGGGGGGAGATCAGCTGTCGCGTCGGCTTTCGCCAATCGCGGAGATTGCAAGATGGGCGCCGGGATCGAAGCTGCTGGGGGAGATGTCCGGCAGGACAGAGGGGGGTGCTGTCCCGCCGACCTGTCCAATATCGGGCCGCATCTAATGGCTAAATCGCGCGTTCAGTTCATCTGCCAGAATTGCGGATCGGTGCACCAGCGCTGGGCCGGCAAGTGCGACGCCTGCGGCGAGTGGAACACGCTGGTCGAGGAAGGCACGGCCGGCGGCATCGGCTCCGGGCCGGCCAACACCCGCAACGCCCGCAAGGGCCGTGCCGTCGTGCTCACCAGCCTGTCCGGCGACATCGAGGACGCGCCGCGCATCGTTTCGGGCATCGGCGAGCTCGACCGCGCCACCGGCGGCGGCTTCGTGCGCGGCTCGG
>NZ_RZOI01000748.1:0-2845 GCF_004022645.1 Mesorhizobium sp. M4A.F.Ca.ET.020.02.1.1
TCATGGGCGCAGCCCTTGCTGCCGTCGCCGGCACGCTTTTCCTGATGTATTACGGCGTTGTGGTGTTCTCGGACGGCTTCGTGCCCGGCGTGAAGGCCTTCACCGCGGCCGTGCTCGGCGGCATCGGCTCGTTGCCCGGCGCCGTGCTCGGCGGCCTCTTGATCGGCTTCATCGAGAGCATGTGGTCGGCCTATTTCTCCATCGACTACAAGGACGTCGCCGCCTTCTCGATCCTGGCGATCGTGCTGATCTTCCTGCCGTCCGGCATCCTGGGCCGGCCCGAAGTCGAAAAGGTCTGAGCTCATGGCGGTCACAGTAAATCCGGAGCGCGACGCCGTCGCCACTCCCATCCAGCAGGCTTTCCGCGAAGCGCTCTATGCCGGCGCCATCGCTCTTGGGCTGTTCGTGCTGTTGATCGGTCTGAGGACCGACCAGAACATCTCCAACGAGCTGATCCTGGTGCAACGCTGGCGCCTGCTTGCCCTCGTGGTGATTCTCACCGCCGTCGGACGCTTCCTCTACATCGCCTATGTCCAGCCCTTCGTGGCCGGCCTGAAAGTCGCGGATGTCGATACCGGTTTGATGCCGTCCAGCTTGGCGACGCGATTTTTCAAATTGTCGTATTTCATTGCCGCCATCGTGCTAGCGGCTGTGCTGCTTGTGTTGGCCGGCTCCCTTGATGGGTTGCTGGGGCCGGATCTTGCCGGCTATGCACGGTTCTTGCGGGCGCTTGCCATCATCTATGCGTTAGCTTCGGTGCTGTTCTATTTCCGCAGTTTCATTCAAGCCCACTTCTCCGTATTGGGCGTTAGTGCGCTGGCGCTCTATCCGATTATCGTTGTCCTAGCGCTTGCGCTGTACACTGGGTCGATGGCCGGTGGATTCCAAGGCTCGCTAAAATGGGTCGACAATTTCGGTATCCAGATCCTGATCTATGTGATGCTGGCCTGGGGGTTGAACATCGTTGTCGGCCTGGCTGGCCTGCTCGATCTCGGCTACGTCGCCTTCTACGCGGTCGGCGCCTACGCCTATGCGCTGCTCGGCACGCATTTCGGCCTGTCGTTCTGGATACTGTTGCCGGCCGCCGGCTGCATGGCCGCCTTCTGGGGTGTCATGCTCGGCTTCCCGGTGCTGCGGCTGCGCGGCGACTATCTGGCGATCGTGACGCTAGCCTTCGGCGAGATCATCCGCCTGGTGCTGATCAACTGGCGTGAGGTGACCAACGGCTCGGCCGGCATTTCCGGCATTCCGAAAGTCTCCTTCTTCGGCCTGATGTCGTTCAACGTCTCGGATCCGAACTACATCGGCAAGGTATTGGACATCGCCGCTTCGAGCGCCTATTACAAAATCTTCCTCTATTACCTGATCCTGCTGCTCTGCCTGCTCACCGCCTTCGTCACCGTGAGGCTGCGCCGCCTGCCGGTCGGCCGCGCCTGGGAAGCGCTGCGCGAGGACGAGATCGCCTGCCGCTCGCTTGGCATCAACACCACCACGACCAAGCTGACCGCGTTTGCCACCGGCGCCATGTTCGGCGGCTTCGCCGGCTCGTTCTTCGCCGCGCGGCAAGGGTTCGTCAGCCCGGAATCCTTCGTCTTCCTGGAATCGGCGATTGTCCTTGCGATCGTCGTGCTCGGCGGCATGGGTTCGCTGGGCGGCATCGCGGTGGCGGCGCTTGTGATGATCGGCGGCACCGAAGCGCTGCGCGAACTCGATTTCCTAAAGCGAATTTTCGGTCCCGATTTCACACCGGAACTCTACCGCATGCTTTTGTTCGGCATGGCCATGGTCATCGTCATGCTTTGGAAGCCGCGCGGCTTCGTCGGCAGTCGCGAGCCGACAGCCTTCCTCAAGGAGCGAAGAGCCGTCTCAGGCTCCTTCACCAAGGAGGGCCACGGCTGATGAACGCGACCCCATCCTCGAACGAGTTCATCCTGCAGGTCGAGCATCTGTCGATGAAGTTCGGCGGCCTCATCGCCATCGGCGACCTGTCCTTCCAGGCCAGGCGGGGCGAGATCACGGCGCTGATCGGCCCCAACGGCGCCGGCAAGACCACGGTGTTCAACTGCATCACCGGCTTCTACAAGCCGTCGGAAGGCATGATCACGCTGAACCGCAGTGACGGCTCGAGCTACCTGCTCGAACGCCTGCCGAACCACGAGATCCCGGCGCGCGCCAAGGTGGCGCGCACCTTCCAGAACATCCGCCTGTTCTCGGGCATGACCTTGCTGGAGAACCTGCTGGTCGCGCAGCACAACAAGCTGATGAAGGCGTCGGGCTATACGATGCTCGGCCTGTTCGGCTTCTCGAGCTACCGCAAGGCGTCGGCCGAATCGATCGACCTGGCCAAGCACTGGCTGGAGAAGGCCAACCTGGTCGACCGCGCCGACGATCCGGCGGGCGACCTGCCCTATGGTGCGCAGCGGCGCCTGGAGATCGCGCGCGCCATGTGCACGGGCCCCGAGCTTCTGTGCCTCGACGAGCCGGCCGCCGGCCTCAATCCGAAGGAGTCGGCGGCGCTCAACGATCTCCTGATGGACATCAAGAAAAGCACCTCGATCCTGCTGATCGAGCACGACATGTCGGTGGTCATGCAGATCTCCGACCATGTGGTGGTGCTCGAATATGGCCGCAAGATCTCGGACGGCAATCCACAGTCGGTCAGGACCGACCCGCGCGTCATCGCCGCCTATCTCGGCGTCGACGACGAGGAGGTCGAGACGGTGCTGACCGAGGTCGGCGACGAGGATGTCATCGAACAGCTCGATACCGGCCCCGACGCCGCGCACGGCCCGGGTAGCTCATCTTCCTTTCTCGCCGGACCGGTGACCGATACGATCGGCCACAG
>NZ_RZOI01000749.1:0-2840 GCF_004022645.1 Mesorhizobium sp. M4A.F.Ca.ET.020.02.1.1
CCATTGAGGTGGAGAAGATCGAAGGCGACGAAATAGAGGTCCTGTTGCCGACTGGTAATGGCCTTACGCAGCGCCTTGAAGTCGGACAGCCCAGCCTCATTCGTGACGATCACTTCGCCGTCGATGATCGCGTCCTCGGCCTCGAGCTCGCTCGCGGCCTTGGCAAGGTCGCGATATTTTGCAGTCCAGTCGAGCCCGCGGCGGCTGAAAATGCGCACACCGGCCACGTCCCGAACAATTTGGGAGCGGTAGCCGTCGAATTTCACTTCATGAATCCAGCCATCGCCTTCCGGTGGCTTGTCGACGAGCGTCGGCATCAACGGCTCGATAAATGACAACCGGTCGCCGCCGGCAAGCCTAGGCATTGGAACTCCCCATGCGAAACTTTGATTCAATATCGCATGGTCGCTTCGGTTCCGTTAGTGATTGCTAAAAAGCCCGCCGGCCGGAGCCAGCGGGAGAGGCCTTACTGGAGTAGCCAGGGCTGTGGCCCCTGGCAAAGTGCAAACGGTCCCGCCCGCGTTTTGTTTCAGGACTGGGAACCCCGCCAACCCGCCGTCGACTGCTGCGTCCAGAAATCAGTAGGCGCGCTGAGGGCGCAGTTGAGCCTGCTTGGCCTCGGCGCACCGATTTCTGAACTCCTGCACCTCGGCTTCCGTGAGATGCTCGATGCCGATGAAGTCGTTCTTTCCCTGTCCGGACCGGATGAGTTCGTCGAGCTTCGCCTGTATGGCCGCACCGTCGCGGTTCTGGGTGTTCTGGATCAGGAACACCATCAGAAAGGTGATGATTGTGGTCCCGGTGTTGATGACGAGTTGCCAGGTCTCCGAAAAGGCGAACACCGGACCGGACAAGGCCCAGACGACCACGCAGGCCAAGCATGAGACGAAAGCCCAAGGGCGGCCCGCGGCATGGGCGACCGCCTCCGCGACACGGTTGAATATTCGTTCCAACCCCTAATCCTCCGCCTGATGCGCCATGCTCCATGGCGTCGTGCCAAAGCCAGAGCCGTCGGCAGCGTGTTGCGGCCGAGACGCCCGTTTGTTTGTTCGGGAATCCTTGTGATCGCGCGCGGCCCCGGCCTCGACCGGGACCGCGGTTGCGGGCGACCAGAGCGGGTGCCCGGCGGCTCAGGCTGCCGCCTGCAACGCCCGCTGGTTCGCGCCACTTTCGCCCAGCGCGCTCAGCGCCTCGTCGGTGGCGGACTCCTGCGCCAGCGTTTCGCGCAGCAACGGCACCGCGTCCTTGAGGCCCAGTTGCTCCGCCCAGGCGACCAGCGTGCCGTAGCGGGCTATTTCATAATGCTCGACGGCCTGGGCAGCCGCCACCAGGCCCGCGTCCAGCGCCGGCTCGTCCTCGTACTCCTCGAGGATTTCCGACCCTTCTTCAAGGATGCCGTCGATCGCCGGACAGGTCTTGCCCCTTGCGGCCTTGCCCATCAGTTCGAACACCTGTTCCAGGCGCTCGACCTGTCCCTCCGTTTCCATGCGATGCTTCTCGAAGGCCGCGCTCAGTTCCTTTGACTGGGCTGCCTTCGCCAGCTTGGGCAACGTCTTCAGGATCTTCTTTTCCGCGTAGTAAATGTCCTTCAGGCCGTCCACGAACAGGCTCTCCAGGCCGTTCGCCGCGCCGGACGAATTCTTCCTTGCCATCACTTTGCTCCATCGGTTGATGCGCCTTGAGGGTGCAAAGGAAACGGCGCCCGTGAAATCGCAAGCGCCGCTTCCTTGCATCACGATAAGCGTGGCCGGGAACGGATGTTCCCTGCGAAATATTTCGTGAACCCAAGTCGTGGACGGCGCGCGGCGCGCGGGATCACCGGGACGGCTCTCCTGTCGGCAAGTCTCCCGGCGCGCATGCCTAGTCAGCCCGGCTGCAACCGGACGCCGGCTGCGGCGTTTGCTCTTGGCGGTGCACGCAGGATCGGAACCGAATGCTCGAATCCCTGTATCTGAACCTTGGCCAGCACGACGACCTCTCGGAGGCGGAAAAGGAATTGCTGGCGGGTGCCATCTCGACCGAAAGGCATGTCGCCACGGGGCAGGACATCGTTTCGGAAGGCTCGAGACCGACCCACAGCACCCTGATCCTCGACGGCATTGCCGCGCGCTACAAGGTGCTCGAGGATGGCGGCCGGCAGTTCACGTCCTTGCAGGTTCCGGGCGACTTCGTCGACCTTCACGCCTTTCTCCTGAAGACAATGGACCACGGCATCATCGCGCTGTCGCCATGCCGCGTGGCCGCCGCCGAGCACGGCAAGCTGCGCGCCATTACCGAGCAGGCGCCGCATCTGACGCGGCTTTTGTGGCTGGACACGCTCGTCGACGGCGCCATCCACCGGGAGTGGATCGTGGCCATGGGCCGGCGTTCCAAGACATCGCACCTCGCCCATCTCATTTGCGAGCTGTTCGTCCGCCTCCAGGTGGTCAAGCGCACCAGCGGGATGAGCTTCCAGCTTCCCTTGTCGCAAGCGGAGCTTGCCGATGTGCTCGGGCTGTCGGTCGTCCATATGAACAGGGTCATCGGCATGCTGCGCAACATCGGCCTGGTCAGCTGGTCGAGCTATACCGTGACCATCCTCGACTGGGATCTGCTGGTGGAGTTGGCTGAGTTCGACCCCACCTATCTCAGCATGAACCGGGAACCGAGATAGGCGTCACGGCGGATCGCGAAGCACCGACTTCCAGGCGGCGACCGACGCTATGTCGACGGTGACCAGGCCGCCGGCCTTGAACGTAACCCGGCCTCTGTCCTGGTCGACTTCGGTAATGTGACCGGCGATCATTATCGGGTCGCCGGCCTTGGCCCCGGCCGGCGGGTCGATGGCGAAAGGATAGTTG
>NZ_RZOI01000074.1:0-14238 GCF_004022645.1 Mesorhizobium sp. M4A.F.Ca.ET.020.02.1.1
GCAAGGCGGGTGAGGGTGCCAACCTTGTCCTCGTCGGGCCCGGCGGGCACCGGCGGGGCCTCTCGCGCCTTGCTGGCGATCGCGTCAAGCCGCGCCACCCAGGGACCGGTGTCGTCGAGCGCGCCGGGTGTCGCCGCCAGTTCGCCGACGAAAGCCTTCAACTCGCTGCGAACCGGGATGAGAGCCGCGTTCTTCGGCGCGGCATGGCTATGCAATGCACGTGCCGCCGAGAGCGCCCACAGAAGCTGGCCGATCGTGCGACGGACCGGATGGGCGCGGGTGGCGAAGCTTGGCGCCTCGAGCCTTGCATAGGTGCGCATCTCGGCCAGCGTCTGGGCGTCGGTGATCAGCTTGCGCTGGAGACCGGCAAGCGTTGGGGCGTCACCGCCCGAGAAGGCGCCGCCGGCGTAGGTGGCAAGATCAAGGATGCTGCGCTTCAGCCTGGATATGATGGCGTCTGCCGCCAGCTTAGGCAGGATCAGCCGGCTGGTCAGGCCGGCGCAGACGATGCCGAGCACGATCTCGGCGCAGCGCGCGACGGCGAGATCGACGACAAGGTGCGGCTGACCGAACGCGGGCAGGCCGATGATCATCGCGGTGTAGCCGGCAAGCGCGGCGCCATAGGCTTCCGGATTGCGCAGCAGCGACGAGACCAGCGTGCAGATCCCGATCCAGATCGCGAGCGCGGCGACCAGTAGCCAAGGGTTGGCGCCGAACAGCGAGGTGATGCCGATCGCGGCCAGGCCGCCGGCCAATGTTCCGATCAGCCGGTAGAAGCCCTTGGCCAGCACCATGCCGGCGACCGGCTGGGCAACGATGAAAACCGTCATCATCGCCCATTGCGGATGATCGAGCCTGAGGGCATAGGCGGAAAGAAGCGCGACCAGCCCAGCCGACACCGTGCGCAGGGCGAAGATCCAATCCGAACGCGTCGGCTGTGTCAGTCCGCCGAACCTTGCCTCGATAACATCCTTCAGCCGCGCCAAGGTCACATGCTCGTCTCCGCACCGGAGCCTGATATGGACCGGTCGGCGGTCAGATATCCAGCACGTCCGCCTCGGCGAATTCGGCGCGCTCCTGGATGAAGCGGAAGCGCGCCTCCGGCTTGGTGCCCATCAGCGCGTCGACCGCGTCCTTGGTCGCCGCTTCGGCGTCGATCACGTCGACCCTGAGCAGCGTGCGCTTCCTGGGATCCATGGTGGTCTCCTTGAGCTGAGAGGCCATCATCTCGCCCAAGCCCTTGAAGCGGCCGATCTCGACCTTGGCGCGGCCTGTGAACTCGGTGCGCAGCAGCTCGTCCTTGTGCGCGTCGTCTCGAGCATAAGCGATCTTGCCGCCCTGCCGGATCGAATAGAGCGGCGGCACCGCCATGTAGAGATGGCCGCCACGCACAAGGTTCGGCATCTCCTGATAGAAGAAGGTGATCAGCAGCGAGGCGATGTGGGCGCCGTCGACATCGGCGTCTGTCATGATGATGACGCGGTCGTAGCGCAGGTCCTCGTCGCGGTATTTCGAGCGCGTGCCGCAGCCGAGCGCCTGGACAAGGTCGGAGATCTGCTGGTTGGCGGCGAGCTTGTCGTTGCCGGCGCTGGCGACGTTGAGGATCTTGCCGCGCAGCGGCAGCACCGCCTGGCTGGCGCGGTCGCGCGCCTGCTTCGCCGAGCCGCCGGCGGAATCGCCTTCGACGATGAACAGTTCGGCACCGGCGGCGGCGTTCTGCGTGCAGTCCGCGAGCTTGCCCGGCAGGCGCAGCTTGCGCACCGCGCTCTTGCGCGACACTTCCTTTTCCTGGCGCCGGCGCACGCGCTCGTCGGCGCGCGCAATCACCCAGTCGAGAAGCTTGGAGCCCTCCTGCGGATTGTCGGCCAGCCAGTGGTCAAACGGATCGCGGATGGCGTTTTCGACGATGCGCATCGCCTCGATCGTCGCCAGCCTGTCCTTGGTCTGGCCGACGAATTCCGGCTCGCGGATGAACACCGAGAGCATGCCGGCGGCCGAGATCATGACGTCTTCCGAGGTGATGACCGAGGCGCGCTTGTTGCCGATGAGATCGGCATAGGCACGCAGCCCGCGCGTCAGCACGTTGCGGAAGCCGGCCTCATGCGTGCCGCCTTCGGCGGTCGGGATGGTGTTGCAGTAGGAATTGAGGAAGCCGTCGCCGCCGAACCAGGTCACCGCCCATTCCAGCGATCCGTGGCCGCCCTGCTTGTCGCTTTTTCCCGCGAAGACCTCGCGCGTGACCTGGAATTCGTCGCCGAGCGTGGCCTTGAGATAGTCCTTCAGGCCGCCCGGGAAATGGAACTCGGCCTTGGCCGGCGTCTGGTCCTTCTCCTTGATCAGCGACGGATCGCAGGTCCAGCGTATTTCGACGCCGCCGAACAGATAGGCTTTCGAGCGGGTCATGCGGTAGAGGCGCGCCGGTTCGAACGCGGCGCCCTTGCCGAAGATCTGCTCGTCGGGGTGGAAGCGGGTCCTGGTGCCGCGGCGGTTATGGACCTCACCAAGATGCTCAAGACCGCTCACCGGGATACCGCGCGAGAAGCGCTGGCGGTAGAGCTGACGACCCCGCGCGACTTCGACCTCGAGATGGTCGGACAGCGCGTTGACGACGGAGACGCCCACGCCGTGCAGGCCGCCGGAGGTCTCATAGACCTTGCTGTCGAATTTGCCGCCCGAATGCAGCGTCGTCATGATGACTTCGAGTGCCGGCTTCTTGAATTTCGGATGCGGATCGACCGGGATGCCTCGTCCGTTGTCGGTGACGGTCAGGAAGCCGTCGGCCGACAGCTCGACATCGATGAAGGTGGCATGGCCGGCGACCGCCTCGTCCATCGAATTGTCGATGACCTCGGCGAAGAGATGGTGCATCGCCTTGTCGTCGGTGCCGCCGATATACATGCCGGGCCGACGCCGCACCGGCTCAAGGCCCTCCAGCACCTCGATGTCGGCCGCGCTGTAGCCTTCGCTGCCGTCGCGCGAGGCGGCCGGGCGCTTGGCCGCCGCCTGCACCAGCGGATCGGCCGGGCGCGTGGTGGCGCGAACCGGTTGCGGCTGCTTTTCCAGGTTGCCGAAAAGGTCGTTGCTGTCGTCCATGCTGGCCATTAGTCCGGTACTGCGAATCACTCTTCGATACTGCCACGCTTTTGACGGGCGAACGAGGTTCCTGTTCCGTTCGGGGAATTCGGCTCCTCTTACTCCAAAACCTTTCGATAACCAAGCTGGCGGAAATAGGTCGAATCCAACGGGTTCGGATACCTGATTCTTTAACAATAACCCCTAGCGTGAGCCCCAACGAATAAAAGACCACGGGCGTCAGGGGTTTCGCGTGAGGGGCAAGGCCATAACAATGATCGGCATCGCCGCCGTCTTCGGCGCGATCTCGATCTTTGCCGCGGATTTCTGGGTCAAGAGCCAGGCGAAAGCCGATTCCGAAGAGAAAACGGCTTCGATCGCGATGCCTGCCGAACCGAAGGTCGAGTTCAAGACCATTGTCGTGGCCAATGCGCCGCTGCGCTACGGCATGCAGCTCGACAAGGCGCAGCTCAATGAAATCCCGTGGCCGCAGGATTCTCTGCCGCAGGGCGCGTTCACCTCGGTCGACGAACTGCTGAAGCAAGGCAGTCGCGTGGTGCTGTCACCGATCGAGATCAACGAACCGGTGCTGCTCACCAAGCTGTCGGGGCCGAACGGCCGCGCGACACTTTCCAACATGCTGTCGCCCGGAATGCGGGCGGTGACCATCCGCACCGATGAGATCGCCGGCGTTGGCGGCTTCGTCACGCCGGGCGACCGCGTCGATGTCGTGCTGACGCGTGATGCCGGCGATATCCAGGAAGTCGCCAAGAACGCGCAGGGCGCATCCGGCTCGACGATCACCTCTGAAATCGTGGTGGCCGATGCCAAGGTCCTGTCCGTCGGCCAGGGCGCCGACGAGCGCCAGACCGAGCCGCAGGTTGCCAATTCGGTAACCCTCGAGGTGACGACCGAGGGCGCGAAGCAGGTGGCGCTGGCCCGCACCGTCGGCACGCTGTCACTGTCGCTCCGCTCCGCCAGCGACAGCAGCGCCGGCAAGGACGGCCTCACCACGATCTCATCCTTCGGCGGCTCGGTGGCGGCAAACGCGGGGGCGGCTGCCGGCGCGCTGTTCGAGGCGGTGGCGAAGGAGCCGGAGAAGCCGCAGTTCAAGACAATCATCGTGACGCGCGGCACGAAGGCCGAGGAATACAAGGTGCCATCGCCGGACCAGCAGCAGCAATAGCCGGTGGGGACCGGCGGGGACAGGACAATGTTTGGGCTGAACATACATAGCGTGAAGCGGGGGCGGCGCCTCGCGGGCGTGTTTGCCGTGGCGGTTTCACTGGCCGGGGTCGGCATGCTTGTCCTCAGCGGGCAGGCGCGGGCCGGCAATGACATCGTCTATGTCTCGGCGACCAAGAACGCATCGATCAAGGTGGCCAAGGGAAAGCCGCGGACGATCATGACGAGCGCGGCCTTCTACCAGATCGTCATCGGCGATCCGGAGATCGCCAACGTCAATCCGCTGACCGACAAGTCCTTCTATGTGCTGGGCAACAATCTCGGCACCACCGGCATCGCGCTGTTCAATGAGAACAAGCAACTGGTCGGCACGATCGACATCGAGGTGACGCTCGACACCGAGCAACTGGCGAACACCATTCGCGCCAGCGTGCCGGATGCCAAGATCAACGTCGGCTCGGCCAATGGCCGCGTGGTGCTGTCGGGCGAAGCGGACGATGCGGTCGCGGCCGAAAAGGCGAACAAGATCGCCACCCGTTTTTCCGGCAACGAGGAAGTCATCAACTCCGTCAACATCTCGTCCTCGCAGCAGGTCCAGCTCAACGTCCGCTTCGTCGAGATCAATCGCCAGGCCGGGATGGATCTCGGCGCCAAGTACAGCGCCAATTTCGCCTATGGCCTTGGCGGCCGCAACGTGGCGATCGAACCGGGCGATATTCCGGCGGCCGGAACTGGCGAGGTCATCGGCCGGCTGTTGTCGAACGGCGTTTCGATCGACATCGCCATCAAGGCGCTGGAGGAGCGCGGCCTTGCCCGGCGGCTGGCCGAGCCGAACCTGATCGCCCGTTCGGGCCAGACGGCGAGCTTCCTCGCCGGCGGCGAGTTCCCGATCCCGGTCTCCGAGGAAAACGGCAAGATCAGCGTCAGCTACAAGAAATACGGCGTCAGCCTGGATTTCACCCCGACCGTGCTGAAGGACGGGCTGGTCAGCCTCGACATCGCGCCGGAAGTGTCGTCGATCGATGCGTCCGCCTCCTACAATATCGGCGAGATCTCGGTGCCCGGCTTCATCGTGCGCCGGGCCAAGACCTCGGTCGACTTGAAGAACGGCCAGAGCTTCATGATCGCCGGCCTGCTGCAGTCGCAGAACGACATCACCACCTCGCGCCTTCCGGGTCTCGGCAAGCTGCCGGTGCTGGGCTCGCTGTTCTCGTCCAAGGCCTATCAGCGGCGCGAGACCGACCTGGTGATCATCGTCACGCCCTATCTGGTCAAGCCTGTCGATCCGTCGAAGAAGATGGTCGAGCCGACCGACGGCACGCAGCCGGCCAGCAATTCGGACTACTTCCTCAACAATACCGAGGAAGTGAAGGCTTCCGACCCGAACCGCGCCCTGGCGATGGCCGACGGCCGCGTCACGCAGCCCGCCGCGCCGACGGCAGGGCATTTCCTCGACCTGCCGAAGGATTGAAGTCATGCGTCCGGTTCCAGGCTTGATGGTTGCCCTGCTGCTCTCCGGTCTCTGCGGCTGCACCAGCGACGACTATGTGCGCACCGAGGGCGTGACGCCCGCCGCCGGCAACGCGCAGGCGGCCAATACGGTCATGCAGATGGTCGATCCGTGGAAATACGGCGTCCAGAACACCAGGCTGCTGCTGCCGGCGCAGCGCACCGGCACGTCGACGGCCGCCGCGGCCGGCGAGGCGGCGGGTGCCAAGACGGCTGAGACGACGAGCGCGACAACCAACTGATTTGGCACTGACCAGGCGGGCTGACGACATGGCAAGCGGCATCAAGAGCAAGAAGATACTGCTCGTATCCACCGACAGGACGTTCCTGCAGGACACCCGCACGGCCTTCGCTGCTTCGGACGTCATCGAGCTTTTGACGGTCGACAAGAGCGTCAACGAGTTGCGCGGCGAAGTCCAGGAGACGGATTTCGGCGCGCTCATCGTCGACATGGACGCGGCGAAGCTGGAAGAGATCGAATCGCTGCAGCGCATCATGCGCCGGCTGGAAGGCCGGGTCCCGGTGGTCGTGGTCACGCAGGAATTCAACGCAGCGGCGGTGCGCATCCTGGTCCAGCTCAAGGTCGCCGACTTTCTGGTCAAGCCGATCACCACCGCCGACCTGGTGCGTTCCGTCGTGCGGGCGCTGCAGGGGCCCGGGCGGGAGGAAAACACCGAGTCGCAGATCTATACCTTCATGCCCGCCGCCGGCGGCGTCGGCACCACGACGCTGGCGCTGCAGACCGCCTTCCAACTGCATCATTCGGTGACGCGCGGCGCCTCGACCTGCGTCGTCGACCTCAATTTCCAGCAGGGCGCCTGCGCCGAATATCTCGATCTCGAGCCGCGCTTCGACATTACCGAGATCGAGAACCAGCCGGAGCGTCTCGACCGGCAGCTGCTGGACGTGATGCTGTCCAAGCATGCGAGCGGGCTCTGCGTGCTGGCGGCGCCGACGCGCCCGTCGGAGATGCGCTCCTTCAAGACCGACGTCGTGGTGCGCATGCTCGACCTCGTCTCGGCCTATTTCGACAATGTCGTCATCGACATGCCGCGCACCTGGTTCCCATGGACCGAGACGGTGCTGCTCGGCTCCAACAAGCTCTATATCGTGGCCGAGATGACGGTGCCGTGCCTGCGCCACACGCAACGCCTCATCCAGGCGATCTACGAGACCGCCGGCAGGGAGGTGAAGCCGAACGTGATCGTCAACCGCTTCGAGCAGAAGATGTTCGACAACGGCATCAAGCAGGCCGATGTCCAGGACATCCTCGGCGAGCATTTCGTCGGTGGCATCTCGAACAATTACCGGCTGGTGCGCGAGGCCGTAGACCGTGGCGTGCCGCTGCACGACATCGACCCGAACGCCAATGTCGTCAATGACCTGAAGAAGATCATCCTGCCCGAGGAAGCGGTGACGACGACGGCCAAGTCGAAGTCGCTGTTCGGCCTCGGCAAGGGCCTGCTGAAGAGGAAGGCCGGATGACCAGCCGCTTTTCAACGCTCCAGAACCGCGACCTGCGTCCGCAGCGCCCAGCCGAGGCGGCGCCGGTGACGCAGCACACCGTGGTCATCCCGACGACGCGCAAGCTTGTCGCGCCGAAGGTCGAGGCAGCCCCCGCCAAGAGCGCCAACAAGGTGCTCGACGCGCGGGTGCGTATCCACCGCATGCTGCTCGAGGAAATCAACCTCGTGGCGCTGGAACGGCTGCCGAAGGACGAGATGCGCCGGCAGGTGCATGAATTCGTCTCGGAAAAGACCCGCCATGAGCGAATGGCGATCAACACCGCCGAGCTCGACGCGCTGGTCGACGACATCGTCGACGAGATGGTCGGTCTCGGCCCACTGGAGCCGCTGCTCAAAGACCCCGAGATCAACGACATCCTGATCAACGGCCACCAGAATTGCTTCGTCGAAAGGCGCGGCAAGCTGCAGCAGGTGCATATCCCGTTCAAGGACGAGGCGCATCTGCTTCGAATCATAAACAAAATCGTCGCCGCGGTCGGCCGTCGCGTCGATGAGTCGGCGCCGATGGTCGACGCGCGCATGCTGGACGGCTCGCGTTTCAACGCCGCCATCCGGCCGGTTGGCGTCGACGGGCCGCTGGTGTCGATCCGCAAATTCTCCAAGAACAAGCTCGGCCTGCACAAGCTGGTCGAATTCGGCGCCATCACCCAGAACATGGCCGAGGTGCTGGCGGCGGCCGTGCATGCCCGCAAGACCACCATCATCTCTGGCGGCACCGGCACCGGCAAGACGACGATGCTGAACGCGCTGTCGGCCTTCATTCCCGAGGACGAGCGACTGATCACCATCGAGGACGCCGCCGAGCTGCAATTACAGCAGCCGCATGTCGCGCGCATGGAGACACGGCCCGCCAATATCGAGGGCCACGGCGAACTGAAGCAGCGCGACCTGGTCAAGAACGCGCTGCGCATGCGCCCCGACCGCGTCATCCTCGGCGAGTGCCGCGGCGAGGAAGCCTTTGACATGCTGCAGGCGATGAACACCGGCCATGAAGGCTCGATGGCGACCATCCACGCCAACACGCCGCGCGACGCCATCTCGCGCTTGGAGCAGATGCTCGGCATGACCGGCATGCCGATGACGGTGCAGTCGATCCGCAGCCAGATCGCCAGCGCCATCGACATCATCGTGCAACTGACCCGTCTGTCCGACGGCAAGCGCAAGGTGACCAGCGTCGCCGAGGTGACCGGCATGGAAGGCGACGTCATCCAGATGCAGGAGATATTCCGCTTCGTGCGCACCGGCATGGAGGCGGACGGCAAGATCCTCGGTCACTACGAGGCGACCGGAATCCGCCCGCGCTTCCTCGAGGACCTGCGCGCCATGGGCATCGAATTCCCGGGCAAGTATTTCGAACCCGGCCGTCCACAGGAGTAACCGGTGTTCGGAGGCTTCAGCGCGATCTACGTCGTCTATGCCGCGGCAGCGCTCACCGGCATCATGATCGCAGAGGCGTGCTACCTGCTTTATGCCGGCCGCAGCGACAAACGCACCGCAATCAACCGGCGCATGAAGCTGCAGGAGAACAAGATCAGCCAGGAACAGGTGTTGATCCAGCTGCGCAAGGAACGCGGCCTGGAGGCCGGCAGCTCGGTGTTCTCGCTCGACCGGTTCCACGCCTTGCGCACTCAGTCCGGCATGACGATGCCCCTGTCCAAATTCCTGGCGATCACTTCGGGCGCGGCGCTGGTGGCGGCGCTGGTCGCCATCTGGTACGGACTGCCGTTGCTGCTCGGCCTTCTATTGTTTGTCGTCCTCTTGCCGGTGCTGCCCGTCATGTCGCTGCGCTTCCAGCGCGGCCGCCGGCTGAAGCGGTTCGGCATGCAGTTGCCGGAGGCGCTGGAACTGATCACGCGCGGCCTGAAGGCCGGCCATCCGGTGCCGGTCGCCATCTCCATGGTGGCGCGCGAGATGCCGGACCCGATCGGCACTGAGTTCGGCGTCATCGCCGATGAGGTGACCTACGGCTCGGACCTGGTTTCGGCGCTGAATTCGCTGTTCGACCGGGTCGGCCATGAAGACCTGCCGTTGTTCGTCACCGCCGTGTCGATCCAGAACAGTTCGGGCGGCAATCTGCGCGAGATCCTCGACGGGCTGTCGTCGACGATCCGCGAACGCGGCAAGCTGCGTCGCAAGGTGCGCGCGATTTCGACCGAGGGCCGCATGTCGGCCTATATCCTGACGGCCGTGCCGGCGCTGCTGTTCGCGGCCATCATGGTGATGATGCCGCAATTCTACAAAAGCGTCTGGGGCGAGCCGAAGACCTGGTACTTGCTTGGCGGCTCGGTCACCTGGCTGATGCTGGGCAATGCCATCATGTTCAAGATGTCGAACTTCAGGTTCTGACATGCAGGCTGTGATCGAATTCCTCGCTTCGCTCGCGCCGACCTCGCTGTTGCCGGTTGCGGTGCTGCTGCTGATGCTGGGTGGCAGCGCGGTGGCCTGGCCGCTGGTCGTTGCCAAGGGCGACCGCAACGAGGTCAAGCGCCGGCTGAAGGTGGAGGAGAGCAGCAAGGCCGTCGAGCAGACTGAGCCTGCGCCGCGGAAGAATTCCAACGCGGTGCGCGAGAAGGCGGTGAAGCGGGCGCAGGAATTCTACGCCAAGAGCGACCCCGAGAATGTCGCGCGGCTGCGCATGAAGCTCATCCAGGCCGGCTACATGGAACCGCGTGCTGTCGGCACCTTCTTCCTGATCCGCTTTGCCGCCTTCGTCGGCCTGGCTCTTGGCGCCCTGCTGCTCAACCACTGGATGGCGAGCGCGGATTCGACCATGACCAGCCGCTGGACCTTCGTCATCCTTTCGGGCGCTGCCGGCTATTTCCTGCCCGGTCTGGTGCTGACCCAGAAGGTGCGGGAGAAGATGCGCGAATACCGCAACGGCTTTCCCGACTTCATGGACCTGATGATCGTCTGCTCCGACGCCGGCATGAGCATGGAGGCCGGCATCGAGCGCGTCTCCAAGGAGCTCGCCAAGACCTATCCTTCGCTCAGCATGAACCTGCAGCTGGTATCGCTGGAGCTCAGGGCCGGGCGCAGCCTCGACGATGCGCTCAAGGCGCTCGCCGATCGTCTCAGCCTCGATGAGGTGCGCTCCTTCGCGACGCTGCTGCAGCAGTCCAAGGAACTGGGCACCAGCCTGTCGGGGGCGTTGCGCGTCTTTTCCGACGAGATGCGGCACAAGCGCATGTCGCTGGCCGAGGAGAAGGCGCATGCCCTGCCAGCCAAGATGTCGGTGCCGGTGACGGTATGCATCCTGCCGGTGGTGCTGATGATCGCCATCATCCCGATCATCGTAAAGATGACGACCGCGCACTGAACCCACGGCAACGCTGGTTAACGCATCCTTTGCGCGCAACCGAAATTTAGGGGCATTTCAGCACCGAAGCTTAATCGCTGCTGTGTACAGTGCTCCCTGAAGAACGACCCGGCAAATCGGGCGATGGGGCAGGGGCATGCGTCACAGACATCCCGCGGCAATGGCCGCATTGGCAGCCGTCTTGATGATCACTGGTTGCACGACCAGCAGTAACAGCGTCGACACGACCAAGACCACCGCGATCCAGCCAGCGTCCAAGGATGTCAGCGCTTCCGACCTGGCGGAGGGCAAGGCGCAGTTCCGCGAGGCGAATTACGGCCTTGCCGAAAAGCATTTCCGCAAGGCCGTCGAGCTCAAGGCCGACAATGCCGAAGCCTGGATGGGGCTGGCCGCTTCCTATGACGAGCTCGGCCGTTTCGACTTCGCCGACCGCGCCTATGACCAGCTCTTGAAGGTCGCCGGCCGCAAGCCGCAGATCGTCAACAACATGGGATATTCGCAACTGCTGCGCGGCAACAGGACGAAGGCAAGGGTTTTGCTGCTCGAGGCCAAGGCCCACATGGCCGATCCGACCGTGGTCGACGCCAACCTCGCGCTGCTGAACAAGAGCTAGAGGGCTTTCGCGCCTAGACTGAATCGTTCCGCCCGAATCGACTTAGTCGCTGCGAGACGAGACAATTTCAACCGGCACTATTTCCTGTTTGTCGATTTGCAAAAGACAATTCGACGGATGCGGCTTCCTGCTGGCGGACGCCGCTTTGTCAGCCGCATGCGCGATGCACAACATCGGGCATGCGGCCTCTTTCGCACGGGTCGCGTCGCGATCGTCGACAGAACTGTTTCAATATAAACCAGAACGTCTCTAGTCTTCGCGCGTGCCCTTCATAGTAGTGGACGCTTTGTAAACCTTGTCCGAAGGTTGCGTCGAAAGGTTAGCTGAAAACGGTGTCGGCGGGCCGTCGTTAACCTAGAATGGGGATGCAACCGACGTCTCCCAAGAGGCTGCGCTCAAGAATGTTGGATTTTAGTTCGCTCCTGCTCGCGGCGGCGCTGTCGGGCTCGTGCCTCAGCATCACGCTGTTTGCGATCTGGTTCACCGCGCCGCGGGCGCACTTCGTGCTGACGGTGGCGTGCGGCATGCTCGTGCTTGTCGCGCATGTCGTGCTGTTCTGGCAGTACACAAAGGAGCCCGGCCCTTTGCTGTGCCAGGCTACCCTTGCGCTGCTCAACCTGGGTTTTTTGGTGATCTGCCTGTCGTCCATGCAGTATCTCAGCGTGCCCGGCTACAAGCGCGTGATTGTGCCGACCCTGCTAGCAATGACCGTTTGCGCCGCCGTCACCTATTTCGGTTTTGACGGTATCGGCTTCATCCTCACCTATGCGACTGTCACGGCGTTGCTCGTCGTGATCGGTGTGATGTTTTGGATCAAGGGCGGCGGTCATGATCGCCGGATCCTGCTGGTCGTCTCATTCCTCAGCGGCACCTGTGCGGTGTCCTTCGCACTGTGTGGCTTAGTGCTGGCGATCCGTGGACAGTGGGTGCTTGGCTTGGCACCCAACAATTGGGCCGAACGGCTGAATTCCGTCGTTGCGGTCGCCTGCATGACCGGTCTCGGCGCGCTGACGCTTTCGCTGCACCACTTGCAGGCGCAGATCGAATTGAAGGCCGAGACCCTGACCGATCCACTGACCGGGCTGATGAACCGGCGGGCGCTGAACTCGCTCTATGGCGAGCGCGCCTTCGGACCGTTCATGGCGGTGGTGATGTTCGACCTAGACCATTTCAAGAGGACGAACGACCTGTTCGGCCATCCGGTCGGCGACAAGGTTCTGTGCCGCTTCGCCGCGATCATCAGGAAGTACGGCAGGAGCGGCGTCGACGCCTTCCGCCTTGGCGGCGAGGAATTCGCGCTGGTCATGTCGCGCATGACCGAAGACAAGGCCTTCGATCTTGCCAGCAAGATCGGCGTCGCCTTCGGCGCCGAGGTGGTGCCAACCCCGCGCGGCCCGCTGCGCAGCACTGTCAGCGGCGGCATCGGCTTCGGCAAGGCCGAAGGCAGCAGCCTCGACGATGTGCTGGCCGAGGCGGACAAGGCACTCTACGCGGCCAAGCATGCCGGACGGAACTGCGTTCTTGTCCTGGACAAGGTGAGCAAGGCCGACGGGCCGGCCTTGCGTTCCGCTTGATCGCTCCCGAGCGCTACTCGGCAGCGCCCAGATATTCCGACAGCGGCGGGCAGGAGCAGACGAGGTTGCGATCGCCGGCGACATTGTCGATGCGCGACACCGGCGGCCAATATTTGGCCGACGTGTCGGCATCGCCTGCGGGATAGGCCGCTTCCAGACGCGAATAGGGATGCGTCCAGCTGCCGGCCAGCGCTTCCGCCGCGGTGTGCGGCGCGTTGACAAGCGGGTTATCGTTGAGCGGCCACTCGCCCTTCGCCACCTTGGCCGCCTCGCCGGCGATGGCAATCATCGCCTCGCAGAAACGGTCGAGCTCGCGCTTGGGCTCGGACTCGGTCGGCTCGACCATCAGCGTGCCGGCGACCGGGAACGACATGGTCGGCGCATGGAAGCCATAGTCGATCAGCCGCTTGGCAATATCGTCGACGCTGATGCCGGCGCTCTCCTTGAGCACGCGCGTGTCGAGGATGCATTCATGCGCGATGCGATCGTGCCTGCCCTTGTAGAGGAGCGGGAAATGCGGCGCGAGCCGTGTCGCCACATAGTTGGCCGAGATGATGGCCGTCTCCGTGGCCTGCTTGAGGCCAGAGGCGCCCATCATGCGGATGTACATCCAGGTGATCGGCAGGATGGAAGCGCTGCCGATCGGCGCTGCCGACACGGCATGCGCCGACCCTTCCGTGACATGGCCCGGCAGATAGGGCTTCAGATGCGCCTTGACGCCGATCGGGCCGACACCCGGACCGCCGCCGCCATGCGGAATGCAGAAGGTCTTGTGCAGGTTCATGTGGCAGACGTCGGCGCCGATGTCGCCTGGTCGGGCGAGGCCGACCAGGGCGTTGAGGTTGGCGCCGTCGAAATAGACCTGGCCGCCATGCTCATGGATGAGCGCGCAGAGGTGGCGCGCGCCTTCCTCGTAGACGCCATGCGTCGAGGGGTAGGTGAACATCAGCGCCGCGAGATTCTTGGAATGCTCGTTGGCCTTGGCCCTCATGTCGTCCATGTCGATATTGCCGTCCTCGGAACAGCGCACGACGACGACACTCATTCCCGCCATCGCTGCGCTCGCGGGATTGGTGCCATGCGCGGAGGACGGGATCAGGCAGACGGTGCGATGACCCTCGCCGCGCGAGCGGTGGTAGGCGCGGATGGCGAGCAGGCCGGCATATTCGCCCTGGCTGCCGGCATTGGGCTGCAGGCTGACCGCATCGAAGCCGGTGATTTCCGACAGCCAGCCTTCCAGCTCGCCGGCCATGGCGCGATAGCCGGCCGAATGGCTGGCCGGCGCGAAGGGATGCAGGTTGGCGACGCTCGGCCAGCTCACCGGCATCATCTCGGCGGCGGCGTTGAGCTTCATGGTGCAGGATCCCAGCGGGATCATGGCGCGGTCGAGCGCCAGGTCCTTGTCGGCCAGCCGGCGCAGGAAGCGCATCATGTCCGTCTCGG
>NZ_RZOI01000750.1:0-2839 GCF_004022645.1 Mesorhizobium sp. M4A.F.Ca.ET.020.02.1.1
CTTGAGACGCCGGGTGGCCCGGCGTCCGCAATGGTTCCACTGGGAGGAAAATCGTGACCAAGAAAGCACTGCTGAAGTCCACCGTGTTTGCGGCCGCCGGGTTGGGCCTGATGGCGTTCGCCTCGACGGCATCGGCCGCCGGCGTCGGCGCCTGCCTGATCACCAAGACTGACACCAATCCCTTCTTCGTCAAGATGAAGGAGGGTGCGACCGCCAAGGCCAAGGAACTCGGCGTCGATCTCAAGACCTATGCCGGCAAGATCGACGGTGACAGCGAGAGCCAGGTGGCGGCGATCGAAAGCTGCATCGCCGACGGCGCCAAGGGTATCCTGATCACCGCATCCGACACCAAGGGCATCGTGCCGACGGTGAAGAAGGCGCGTGACGCCGGCCTGCTGGTGATCGCGCTTGACACCCCGCTCGATCCGATCGACGCGGCCGACGCGACCTTCGCCACGGACAATCTCGAAGCCGGCAAGCTGATCGGCGCCTGGGCCGCCGCGACGCTCGGCGACAAGGCCAAGGACGCCAAGATCGGCTTCCTCGACCTGACCCCGTCGCAGCCGACCGTGGACGTGCTGCGCGACCAGGGCTTCATGATGGGCTACGGCATCGACGTGAAAGACCCCAACAAGATCGGCGATGAGGACGATCCGCGCATCGTCGGCCATGACGTGACCAACGGCAATGAAGAGGGTGGCCGCAAGGCGATGGAGAACCTTCTGCAGAAGGACAACACCATCAACGTCATCCACACCATCAACGAGCCGGCCGCGGTCGGCGCCTACCAGGCGCTCAAGGCAGTAGGCCTCGAGAAGCAGGTGCTGATCGTCTCGGTCGACGGCGGCTGCCCCGGCGTCAAGTCGGTCACCGAAGGCGTCATCGGCGCCACTTCGCAGCAATATCCGCTGCAGATGGCCGCGCTCGGTATCGAGGCGATCGCCGCTTTCGCCAAGGACGGCACCAAGCCGAAGCCGACCGAAGGCAAGAACTTCTTCGACACCGGCGTCAACCTCGTCACCGACAAGCCGGCCAACGGCGTCAAGTCGATCGACACCAAGGAAGGCCTCGACAAGTGCTGGGGCTGATGCTGGGCTGACCGGCACATAAACCTTGCGGCTGGGGCTTGATCCCCGGCCGCATCGGGTGGACGATGCGCTTTCGTTGGCGCTGACAATCCAGGCGACAGACCGGAATGCGTGAACGGGACGGGGAGCCGTGAGAAGCTCCGCGCAGACGGGAGGAGATATGTCTCAGATTCAGGAATTCGAGAAGGTTCTCTCGAGCAGCGACACCAGCGTCGCCGCCTTCGATGAGCACGGCAAGTCATTAGTCAAGCGCGCCCAGCATTTCCTGCACTCCACGCCGGCCGCCGTGCCGCTGATCGTGCTGGTCTTGTCGATCATCATCTTCGGTATCGCCATCGGCGGACGGTTCTTCTCGTCCTACACACTGACGCTGATCCTGCAGCAGATCGCCATCGTCGGCATTCTCGGCGCCGCCCAGACGCTGGTCATCCTGACCGCCGGCATCGATCTGTCGATCGGCGTGATCATGGTGATTTCGGCCGTCATCATGGGCAATTGCGCCATCACCTACGGTATGCCGACCATTCTCGCGGTGGTGGTAGGCCTTGCTGCAGGTGGCGCCTGCGGGCTGCTCAACGGCCTGCTGGTCGCCTACATGAAGCTGCCGCCGTTCATCGTCACGCTCGGCACCTGGAACATCGTCATGGCCACGAATTTCATCTATTCGGCCAACGAGACGATCCGCGACGCCGATGTCGATGCGCAGGCGCCGCTTCTGCACCTGTTCGCGATGAGCTTCAGGGTCGGCTCCGCCGTGCTGACAGCCGGCGTCATTGCCACGGTCGTGCTGGTGGCGGTGCTGTGGTATGTGCTCAACCACACCGCCTGGGGACGCCACGTCTACGCCGTTGGCGACGACCCCGAGGCGGCGAAGCTGTCGGGCATCCAGACCAAGAAGGTGTTGATCGCCGTCTATACGCTCGCCGGCCTGATCGCCGCTTTCGCGGCTTGGGTCTCGATCGGCCGCAACGGTTCGATCTCACCGTCGGCCGCCGTCACCGACTACAATCTGCAGGCCATTACCGCGACCGTGATCGGCGGCATCTCGCTCTTTGGCGGCCGCGGCTCGATCCTCGGCACGCTGTTCGGCGCCATGATCGTCGGCGTCGTCTCGATGGGCCTCAACATGCTGGGCGCCGATCCGCAATGGAAGGTGCTGCTCACCGGCGTGCTGATCATCGGCGCCGTCGCGATCGACCAGTGGATCAGAAAGGTTTCGGTGTAGTCATGACCCAGCAGCCTGTCCTCACCGCGCGCGGTCTCACCAAGCGCTATGGCCGCGTCACAGCGCTCAACAACTGCGACTTCGATCTCTACCCGGGAGAAATCCTGGCGGTGATCGGCGACAACGGCGCCGGCAAGTCGACGCTGATCAAGGCGATCTCCGGCGCGGTGCACCCCGACGAAGGGACCATCGAGCTGGACGGCAAACAGGTTCTGTTCAAGTCACCTATCGAGGCCCGCGAAGCCGGCATCGAGACCGTCTACCAGAACCTGGCCTTGTCGCCGGCGCTGTCGATCGCCGACAACATGTTCCTCGGCCGCGAGATCCGCAAGCCCGGCCCGCTCGGCAGCTGGCTTCGCATGCTCGACCGTCCGGCGATGGAAAAGCGCGCCCGCGACAAGCTCACCGAACTCGGCCTGATGACCATCCAGAACATCAGCCAGGCGGTGGAAACGCTGTCCGGCGGCCAGCGCCAGGGCGTGGCGGTGGCGCGTGCCGCCGCCTTCGGCTCGAAAGTGGTGATCAT
>NZ_RZOI01000751.1:0-2836 GCF_004022645.1 Mesorhizobium sp. M4A.F.Ca.ET.020.02.1.1
ATAGTGAATAGTGAATAGTGAATAGTGAATAGTGAATAGTGAATAGTGAATAGAAGGGGCTCTCACTACCAACTACTCACTACTGATTCACCACCCACCATCGGCATGGAGCAACTATGAACACCGACGAAGTGCTGGGCATCTTCCGCGAGGCCGGCGCAGTTCTGGAGGGCCATTTCATCCTGACGTCGGGCTTGCGCAGTCCGGTCTTCCTGCAGAAGGCGAGGGTCTTCATGCATGCCGACAAGACCGAGCGGTTGTGCAAGGCGCTGGCCGAGAAGATCCGCAAGGCGGTGCCCGGCCGGATCGACTATGTCGTCGGCCCGGCGATCGGTGGCCTGATCCCGGCTTACGAAACCTCGCGTCATCTCGGCGCCCCGGCGATCTGGGTCGAACGGGAAGGGGGCGAGTTCAGGCTGCGCCGCTTCGAGATCGCCAAGGGCTCGCGTGTCGTCATCGTCGAGGACATCGTGACCACCGGTCTCTCCATCCGCGAGACCATCGAGTGCCTGCGCGAGCTCGGCGCCGAGGTGGCGGCGGCCGCCTGCATCATCGACCGTTCGGCCGGCAAGACCGATGTCGGCGTGCCACTGGTCGCGCTCGCCGAATACGAGGTTCCGGCCTATCCGGCCGATCGCTTGCCGCCCGAACTGGCCGCCATCCCGGCCGTCAAGCCCGGCAGCCGCAACATCTGATGCCGCCATGCGTGAAAACAAGCGCTTGAGCGCGTTGCCTGAATCTCCTCGGCAGCGACGCCCGCTGACCGCAGCGCCGCGCTGAAGGGCTTGAGTTGGCGGGATAAAGGCGCCGTCTCCACAAATCCGCCGTGTTTCTAATATGCTCGGGCGGCGAGACGCTGGCCCGGACGTTGTCCTTCGGCCGGCGTGTCGCTATATCAAAGTCGCTGTTGCCTTCGGGCGGCCTCGAAGCGCAAGATATGGCTATCGCCTGCCGGCTCAGGTCGCCGGAACAGCTGGTGTTGGGTACTAGGAACCGGAACAGAGTGCTTTTTCGACGCCGCAAGCCTGACGGCCTTTTCGAGCGGGTGCGTACCTATCTTTGGCCGCGCCGCTCGTTCTCACGCTCGGTGCAGTATTTCTCGAAGCGCATCCTGAGGCTGAAGGCCACTCCGCATGCCGTCGCCGCCGGCGTCGCGGCCGGCGTTTTCGCCTCGTTTTTCCCGCTCGGCTTCCACTTCGTCATCGCAGCGGTGTTGTGCTGGGTGATTGCCGGCAATCTGGTGGCGGCGGCGCTCGGCGCGGTGTTCTTCGGCAATCCTTTGACCTTTCCGCTGCTCTGGGGCGCATCCTGGGAAACCGGCAAGCTCATCCTGCATGAGCGACTGCCCAAGCATGGGCCGCCTGAGCACCTTGGGGAAATGATGCACACGCTTTCGTTCGCGAAATTGTGGCATCCGGTGCTGGAGCCGATGCTGATCGGCGCGGTACCGCTCGGCCTCGTCTTCGGCCTGTTCTTCTACGGCATCACCCGATGGGGCATGACCGTCTTTCGCGAGCGACGCAAGAAGCGCATGGCCGAGAGGGCGCGCAAGGCCACGCAACATGGACATGGCGGACGGGAAGTCCCCGCGGAATGATCATCGGCATCGGCAGCGACCTGATCGACATCAGACGCATCGAGAAGTCGTTGGAGCGGCACGGCCAGCGCTTCATCCAGCGTATCTACACCGAGGTCGAGCAGGCCCGGTCGGAGAACCGGGCCGCCCGCGCGGCCTCCTATGCCAAGCGCTTCGCCGCCAAGGAGGCCTGCGCCAAGGCGCTGGGCACCGGCATGGCGCATGGCGTCTTCTGGCGCGACATGGGCGTCGTCAACCTGCCCGGCGGCAAGCCGACCATGGCCTTGACCGGCGGGGCGGCGGCGCAGTTGGACAAGATTCTGCCGAAGGGACATAGGGCGGCGATCCATCTCACCATCACCGACGATTTCCCGCTCGCTCAAGCCTTTGTGATCATCGAGGCGTTGCCCGCCGAAGAAGCGCCACATTGATTGCTTCTGACCTCCGGCTGACGTTGCCCAGCGCGCGCCGAGACTCTATACCAACCAACGCACAATCGAGGACGACATGAGCGTGGCTGAAAAATCCGAGAAGAAATCCGGCGGGCTTGGCGAAACCGTCAGCGTCATCATTCAGGCGCTGCTGCTCGCGCTGGTCATCCGCACCTTCCTGTTCCAGCCCTTCTCGATCCCATCCGGATCGATGCGCCCGACCTTGCTCGAAGGCGACTATCTCTTCGTCACCAAATGGTCCTATGGCTATTCGCGCTATTCGCTGCCCTTCGGTCCCGACATCTTTTCCGGCCGCGTCTGGAGTTCCGAGCCGAAGCGCGGCGACGTGGTGGTGTTCAAGTTCCCGCCGGACCCGTCCATCGACTACATCAAGCGCGTCGTCGGCCTGCCCGGCGACAAGATCCAGGTCAAGGACGGCCAGGTCTTCATCAACGGTGTCGGCGTGCCGCGCGTGAAGACTGGCCAGATCGACAATCCGGACATCACCGAAGAGCCTCAGCCGATCGATGTCTATCGCGAGACCCTGCCCAACGGGGTCAGCTATGACACGCTCGACATCAATCCGAATTCGATCGGCGACAACACGCGCGAGTTCGACGTGCCTCCCGGCCACTATTTCATGATGGGCGACAACCGCGACAATTCCTCCGACAGCCGCTTCACCGTCGGCTTCGTGCCGGCCGAGAACCTTGTTGGCCGAGCCAACATCGTCTTCTTCTCGATCGCCGGCGGCGCCAGCCCGCTAGAGATCTGGAAGTGGCCGTCGCTGATGCGCGCCGCGCGCATGTTCCATTTCGTCAGCTAGGTG
>NZ_RZOI01000752.1:0-2825 GCF_004022645.1 Mesorhizobium sp. M4A.F.Ca.ET.020.02.1.1
CGCCTGTCAGCGCCCGGCTGAACCAGTGCAAGTATTGCACCAGCACCGGCTGATCGGCGCCAAGCTGCCTGTTCAGCGCCGCGACGGCTTGAGCATCCGCGAACGGGCCAAGCATGACGCGGCCGACATCGCCGGGCAGGACCTGCCCGGCGAGGAAGACCAGCACGCTGACCAGCCACAAGGTGAACAGGAGCGATGCCGTCCGCGTAGACAAGGTACGGCCGGTCAGCATCGGGTTCCGGGACCCCGGCCGGCTTGGCGTTTGCGCATCATGCCTGAACGAAGGTCACGCGATCGAGCAGCAGATGCGAGATCGCCGTGAAGCGCACGCCCTCGACCTTGTTGCTGGTGATGCGGCTGTATTGTGAGAAGTAGGAGATGATCTCCGGCGTCTCGTCGAGCAGCAGGGTCTGGATCCTGCCGGCGGCGATGCGCTGCGCCTGAAGGTCGCGCGCCTTGCCGTAGTCGACCAGCAACGCGTCATAGTCCGCATTCTTGAAATGCGCGGCGTTCCAGGCGCCGTCGCTCTTCAGCGTCGCGTTGAGGAAGATGTCGGGCGTGCCGCGATGGCCGAAATCGGTGATGCCGAGATTTGAGTCCAGCCAGGGCGAGCTGCCGAAGGTCGCGGAGCCGTAATAGGCATCCTGCGGCAGGACGTTGAGCTTGACGTCGATGCCGGCCTTTTTGGCGAAGTTCTGGATGATCACGGCATAGTCGGGAATGTCATAGGCGCGTTCGGTGGTCAGCGTCACCTCGAAGCCATTGGGAATGCCGGCTTCGGCGAGCAGACGCTTGGCCTCGGCGATATCCTGCTTGCGCTGCGGCACCGACGGATCGGCCGAAGGGAAGATCGGCGCGAAGGGCGTGTCGTTGCCGGCGATGGCGCGGCCTTTCAGCAGGCCTTTCACGATCGCCTCGCGGTCGAGGGTCAGCGCCAGCGCGCGGCGGACCCGCTTGTCGGTGAACGGCGCCTGGTCGGTTCTGAGATGCACGGCGTCATGCGAACTCGCCTGGACGCTGAGCAGCCTGAAATTGGCATTGCCCTCGATCGCGAGTTCGAGACGCGTGGTGCTGGGGATGACGTCGAGCTGACCGGCCTGCAGCGCCACGACCTGCGCCTGCTCGTCGTCGAAGAATTTTATCTCGACACGGTCGGGCAGCGCCTTGTCGCCCCAATAATCGGGGTTGCGCACGAAGCTGGCACCCTGCTTGGGGCGGAAGGATTCGAGCTTGAACGGGCCGGTCGCGTTGAAATTCTTCTCGAAGTCGCCGGCATAGTCGGCCGGCAGGATGACGGCGTTGTAGACGTCGGAGGAAACATAGAAGGGGAAATTCGAGTTCGGCTGGTCGAGATCGAAGGCGACAGTCTGCTCGTCGACGATCTTGGCGCCGCCCTTGGACAGGATGCCCTTATAGGCCGACAAGGCCGCAGAACCCCTGTTCGGGTCAACCAGGCGCTCGAAGCTCGCCACCACATCCTTGGCGGTGACGGCGCGGCCGTCGTGGAATTTCACGCCTGGGCGCAGCTTGAACGTCCAGCGCTTGGCGGTTTCGTCGGCTTCCCACGATACGGCGAGCTTCGGCTGCAAACCATCCTTCGGGTCGTCGAGGATCAGATATTCGCCGACCTGGCTGATGACGCCGATGCTGGCCGGATCGGTCAGCGTGACCGGATCGATCGCCTTGGTCGGCTGGCCAAGCCCGACCCGGACCGTGCCGCCCGCGGCAGCCGCGCGCGCCTGGCCGGCGAAGCCAAGACCTTGCGAGGCGGCGAAGCCGGTCAGGCCGATCAGGGCAGCATATTTCAGGAGATCGCGGCGCTTGAGGAAACCTTGAGCATATTCGTCCACGGCGACGTTCCAGATGTCGCCGGACAGATTGCGAAGCGAGTCGATGTCGTTGCGTTTGGTCATTTTGTCCCTCTTTGAAATTGGATTGGAATGAAACTGGAATGGATGCAGCCGCCGTCAGACCGGCTGGCCGTCGAGTTCGATGCGGTCGACCGCTTGCGGGTAGAAGGCGATCAGTCCCTTGATCTTCGGCATCTCCGCGATCGGGTCGCGGTAGGCCCAGGCGACGTCCTCGCGCAGCGAACCGTCCTTGAGCACGCCGGACCAATAGGAGGCGATGCCCTTGTAGGGACATCGGGTCCTGGTCAGCGAAGCCCTCAACCGATCGAGGCGGACATCCTCCGGCGGAAGATAGAAACGCGTCGGCAGGTGGGTTTCGAACAGGAGCACCGGACGGCGGCTGTCAGCAACCACCTCGCCGTCGAACCAGATCTTCACATGGCTGGAGCTCTGCAGCACGTCGATGCGGGCATAGGGGTCGCGGGCATGGACGAAGACTTCTTCCTCCTCCTCGAACCACTGGTCGACCAGGTTCCAGGTGAAGGCGATGCGGCCGGCGAGCGGGGCGAGGTTTTCGTCGGGCGGCGCCGTGAACGACCAGGCGGCATCGGCGGCACGTTTGTCGCCGGCCTCGATGTCCCAATATTTCGTCTCGCCGCCGACGGCATGCTGTTGGCCCTGCTTCGACGGCTTCAACACCGACTGATCGACCGCCGCCAGTGGGAAGAAATAGATCGGCAAAAAATGGTTGGAGCGCAGCACCAGCACATTGCGGCTGTCGGCGATCACGCGGCCGCCGAATTTGACGCGGATGCGCTTGGGGCTGTGCAGGACGTTGATCAGTTGCGGCGCGGTCGCTTCGCGCGGCTGCAGCCTCGGTGCGGCGGTCATGGTGGCTCTCCTTCAGGATACGGCGCGCTGGTTGGTGCGCTGCTCGGCGAAGCGACCGCGCCGCAACTGATCAACGTCCTGCAC
>NZ_RZOI01000753.1:0-2823 GCF_004022645.1 Mesorhizobium sp. M4A.F.Ca.ET.020.02.1.1
CACGGGCGGTGAGCGCCATGGAATCCACCGTTGCCGTGCCGCCACCGCCCGTGCGCTCGACAGGCTGATGATGGCGCTGGGCTTGGTCGAGGCGCCCGTTCTGGCGCCGGAGGCCGAGCCTGCCGCTCCAACGCGGCTGCTTTCGCTGTCGCGGCACAGCCAGGGCATCTATGCCACGCGGCGCGGCTGGTTCGAGCCAGCGGTCAGGCTCGGCGACAGCGTCAGCGCCGGACAGCTTGCCGGCTGGTACCACGACCTTGAACGGCTCGACTTCGCCGAGGAAGCCCTGCATTTCGCCGAAAGCGGCATCGTGCTGTCGCGCCGGCTGCACACGATGTGCGAGGCAGGCGATTGCTTGATGCAAGTCGCGGAGCCGGTGGACAGCTGAGAGCAAACGCCGGGCGATGCAAGGAAGCCGAGGATGACCATGCAGCTATCAATATGGACCTATCCCTGGGACATCCAGGACATCGGACTGGAGACGGTCGAGCGTGATCTCGTCGAGCGTGCCGGGCTCAATATGGTCAGCCTCGCCACGTCCTACCATGCCGGGCGATTCCTGCAGCCGCGTAGCCCGCGGCGCAAGGCCTATTTCCCGGAGGACGGCACCATCTACTTCCAGCCGACGGCAGCGCGCTGGGCCGACCTTGCCATCCAGCCCAAGGTGGCCGATGTGATCTGCGAAGGCGGCGACGTGCTCGGCCAGCTCGTGCGCCGTCGCGAGGCGGGCGGGCCCGGGGTCTCGTGCTGGACAGTGTGTTTGCACAACACCCGCCTCGGCATGCTTCACCCCGAGGCCGTCACCCGCAACGCCTTTGGCGATGCCAACTACTACAATCTCTGTCCCTCGCATCCGGACGCGCGCGCCTATGTCCGCGCCTTGGTCGCGGACATCTCGCACGGCTACAGGCCGGACCGGATCGAGCTCGAAAGCCCGTCCTTCATGGGTTTTGCGCATGAGTATCATCACGAGAAGGATGGTGTCGGCCTGGCGCCAGAAGACGATTTCCTGCTCTCGCTGTGCTTCTGCCCGTCCTGCCTGGATCGCGCGGCCAAAGCCGGCGTCAATGGCGCGGCGGCGCAAAAGCTGGTCAGGCAATGGATCGCCGAGACCTGCGAGCGTGCGGTGCCGAAGCGGCGCTTTCCCGACTTTCCGGCAAGTGGGCTCGATATCTTCCTGCCTTGGCCGGAACTCCATGCCTATCTCGTCTGGCGCTTCGAGCCGGTGACCAGCCTGGTCGCCGAGTTGCGCGAGGTGGCGCATCCGGCGACGCGGGTGCTGATCATCGACCTCAAGGACGGCTGGCTCGGCGGCTGCGATCTCGCGGCGCTCGGCAAGGTCTGCGATGGGGCGATCCTGTGCGCCTACGACATGCAGGCGGACGATGTCGCGAGCCTGCTCGAGGCCGGCCGCGCGGCGCTCGGCCCGGATAAATTCCTCGGCACCGGCTACCGTCTCTTCTATCCGGAAATGGCCGGCGCGGAAGTGCTCGCCGCCAAGGTGAAGCCGGCGAGGGCGCCGGGCGTCGACGGTATCAACTTCTACAATTACGGCCTCGTCCCCGCCGCGCGGCTCGACTGGGTCGGCGCGGCGCTGTCCGGCTGAGAAGCGGGGCCCGGAACGATATGCCGGCTGATGCATTTTGGCCCTGTGCCAATCAGCTGGAGACATCATGCGAATTGCCCATGTCGCGCCGCTCTACGAGTCCGTGCCGCCGAAACTCTATGGCGGCACCGAACGGATCGTCTCCTACCTAACGGAAGCGCTGGTCGCTCTCGGCCATGAGGTTACGCTGTTTGCCAGCGGCGACAGCCGGACTTCCGCGAGGCTCGTTGCCGGGCGTGAATGCGCGCTTCGCCTCGATCCGCGCCCGAAAAAATCAGAGATAGCCGCGCATCTGGCGATGCTGGCCGAGGTCCGCGAGCGGGCGCACGAATTCGACCTCATCCACTTCCACCTCAGCCATTTCCTGCATTTTTCCTTCTTCGCGGATATGGCCGGAAGGACGGTGACGACGCCGCATGGCAGGCTCGACTATGTCGACCTGGCGCCCACCTACCGGCGCTTCCCACGCTTTCCGATGGTCTCCATCTCACGCAGCCAGAGAGCAGGGCTGGCCGAGGCCAATTGGCTGGCGACGATCCACCATGGCCTGCCGATCGACATCTATCGGCCCGCTTTCGAGACCACGGAAGAGGAACCGTATCTTGCCTTTCTCGGCCGGCTTTCGCGCGACAAGCGGCCGGACCGCGCCATCGAGATCGCGCGCCGCTCTGGGTTGAAGCTGAAGCTGGCGGCCAAGATCGGTGACGATGATCGTGCCTATTTTCATGACGTTGTTGAGCCGCTGATCGACGGTGACCGCGTCGACTATGTCGGCGAGATCGCCGAGGACGAGAAGGCCGAGTTTCTCGGCAAGGCGGCCGGCCTGCTGTTCCCGATCGATTGGCCCGAGCCGTTCGGCCTTGCTCCGATCGAGGCGATGGCCTGCGGCACGCCATCGATTGCCTGGAATTGTGGCGCCTTGCCTGAGATCATCGATCAGGGCGTGACCGGATTTGTCGTCAATTCGATGGACGATGCGGTCAAGTCCGTGCCGGCATTGCTTCAACTCGACCGTCGAAAGATGAGGGCTGCCTTCGAAAAGCGGTTTTCCGCCAACAGAATGGCCCGCGACTATGTGGCCGCCTATAGGCGCCTCATCGGTGGTGCGACCGACGCGAAGGCCTCGTGAGAGGCGCCGCCTGATCCGGGGGGCGGAGCAAACGGGAAAAAAACATATGACAGAGCTCGACGAGCGCAAGCTTGATCCCGCCGTAGCC
>NZ_RZOI01000754.1:0-2818 GCF_004022645.1 Mesorhizobium sp. M4A.F.Ca.ET.020.02.1.1
CATGCAGGGTAAAACATGCCGGCGAGCTGTAGGTCGCGCGCGTTCGCGGCGGCTCCTTCTTCACCAGGCGGCCAGTGCCATTGCGGCTCTCCCACGCGGAGAGCTTCTTTCTGAAGCGGGCCGGCGGTTTTGGCGTTGAATCGAAATCGTAGACGATATGGGCTGAGATGCAGAATCTCCATGTCGGAAACGAAAAAGGGCCCGGCGGTGATGCCGGACCCGGTGCGAAGCGGGAGGCCGTTTACTCGGCGGCCTCGAGTCGACCTTTTGCCTCGTCGGCTTGGGTCGTCGGTTCCTCGGACGCTGTGTCGGCAAGGAAGGCCGGCAGATCGGCCGCATCGCCGTCGAGAGCCGTCTCGTCCGTCACATCCTCCGTGACGGTCTCGCCGGCGTCGACTGCCGCGTCACCTTCGAGGCGTAGCGGCTCGGGCAGCCAGGTCGACCCTTCGAGAAGACGGGCGGCCTCTCGGGCCATCAAGTCCTTCTTCATGTGGTCGATCAGCTGCGCGGAACCCTCGCCGCGAGCCTCGCGCACCGCCTGAACGATCCTGGCCTTGGTGACGCGGCCGAGATAGTTGTCGACGGTCGGTTCCCAGCCGGCCGTGACCATGTCGAAGCCAAGGGTGGTGGCGAGCGCATCGGCATGGGCAAGCGCGCCCGGACGCCTGTTCCAGGACTCAATCACGGCGTTGAGCGACAGCGAGGCGCAGTGCGCGAACAGCGCCTTGCGGCTCGCTTCGTCGAGGCCGAGCAGGAAGTCCCAGAGCTTGTCGCTGTCTGGCATATCCCTATCCCATGCCTCGTGACGCTCCGCGATCTCCTTGGCCCAAGCAGTCTCAGCAAGGCCCTGGACCTGGCCAAAACTGTTGCTCGCAAAAGTGAGCTCGAGGCAGCTGTCCTTGGCGAAGCGGTAGTACACCTGCAGCACGAGGGCATGGAGAACGGCGACGAAGGCGATGTCGACGTTGCTTGCGAGCGCGTTGCGCAGCGCCAGCGTCTTCTGCGCGGTGAGGTCGAAGACAAGCCGTTCCGGCAGAGGCTTGATGCCTTCTTCCTCGGGCTCCTCGGTCGCTTCGGATCCGCCGTTCGTGGACCGGCCGTTCACGACGATGCCATTGGCGCCGTTCTCGTCGAACTGCGACGCGTCGCGAGCCCTGCCGTCGGCCTCCTCGTCATCGTCCACCTCGACGCGGGGTTCATCCTCGGGACGAACGAAGCCGGCTTCTACCTGCAACTGGCCGTTGGCGCCGAGCGTGACGAACGCCCCGGCAATGGCCTTCTGCGCCGGATCGTAGACCTGGGGACGATCGCCAAAACCGTCGAGCTCGGCGCCGAGCCGATCGAGCCTGTCCTCGATCTCCTGGTCGGCGTCTTCCATCTCGGCATATTTGGCGTCGAGCGCATCGTACTCCGCCTTCACCGCGTCGTGGCGGGCGATCTCCTCGGTGCTCATTTCCGCGGGTTCAGCATAGACCCGCCGCATGCCGGAAGTGTGGCCATAGGGGAAGCTGATCGCCGCCTCGACCCACTTCCATCCGTCGGCGCGGATGGTCTCGGCGTCGATCTTCAGCCTGTCGAAAACCTGTTGCTCGAGCAGTGCCGCATCCTGGAACCAGCCGCCGGAATCCTGCTCGAACAGGTCGCGCAGGATGACGCCGCCCGAGGCTTCGTATGCCTCGGCGCCGACATAGACCGCACGGCGATCATCGGCGCGAACCGTGGTCTCCGTCAGCAGGCGCCGGATGTAATAGGGCTCCTGCATGTGCGGATTGCCGGAGATGCGCTCCCAGACCTGCTCCTGGCGCGCATGGTCGTCGGAGATCGAGAACGCCATGATCTGCTCGAGGCGGATTTCGTCCTTCTCGTAAAGATCCAGCAGCTTTGGCGAGACCGAGGCGAGCCTCAGGCGCTGTTTGACTGTCGCCGCCGACACGAAGAAGCGGGCGGCGATCTCCTCCACGTCAAGCCCCTGCTCCCTCAGTGCCTTGAATGCGCGGAACTGGTCGAGCGGATGCAGGTTCTCGCGATGCACGTTCTCGGCAAGCGAGTCCTCCTCGGCCGAGGTCGTCCCGCTGCGATTGACGATGCAAGGGATCGGCTCGTTCTTCGTCAGACGCTTCTGCTTGACCAGAATGCCGAGCGCGAGATAGCGGCGGCCGCCGGCGGGCACTTCATAGGTGCCGGTCTCCTCGCCGTCCACATCGAGAACGGGCCGGACGTTCAAGCTCTGCAGGAGCTTGCGTCGACCGATGTCCTCGGCAAGCTGTTCGATGGTGAGGCCGTCCTTTACCCGGCGAACATTCTGCTGCGACAGGACAAGCTTGTCATAGGCGATGTTCTCCGAGGGGTTCATTGCGATCTTCTGAATGGCGCTTTTTGCCATGATCTGGGTCTCCATGACGGGCGGCCCGGAAACTCTCCCCGAACCTCCAAACCCGTCAGGAACCCTCCCCTCCGCCCTCTGCCTCTCGCGGCCGCTGCGCCGGCGCAAACCGGCGGCCTCAATGCGGTTCGGCGACGTCGACCCGTCCGGCTTTGCGCAGCGCCTCGAGCATGCGGGCGTGGTCCATGAGGATGTGGATGAGCGCCTGGCGATCGACGGTGACCGTCCTGCTGGTGCTGCGCGTACGATCGTGCCGCTCGTGCAGGGTCTCGAACTCGGCAAAAGTGGTGTAGAGCCGGAGAATGGGGCGACCGCTCATGGCGCGGTCCTCGGTTCGGCCGGTGCGGCCATGGTTCCAACGCCTGGGATGTCGCCGTCAGCATCAAGCTCGGTTGCAAGCCAGGCGCGGATCCCGACCGGAGTGAAGAACTTGAC
>NZ_RZOI01000755.1:0-2816 GCF_004022645.1 Mesorhizobium sp. M4A.F.Ca.ET.020.02.1.1
GTGTCGTGGAAGGTGACGGCGTTGAGCAGCTCCTTGGCATCGAGCGGCTTGTGCAGCCAGTCCGAAGCGTTCATGCGCACGAGCACGCGCGTCTGCTCCGACGCCAACTCATCGGAAATCGCGATCAGCGGCACCGACGCCCATTTGGAGCGCGCCTCGACGATGCCCGGCTGGCCGAGCAGCTCGCCATTGCCAAGGTCGAGGATGACGATACCCGGCCGGGTATCCGCAGGCGGCCCCTTGAGGAAGTCGGCTGTCTCCGAGACCTGCACGTCATAGATCGCCAGCGCATCGAGCCTGGTCGCGACATCGCGCTTGAACTGCGGATCGGACGAGAACAGGGCGACCTGCTTGCGTCTGGTCGGAAGGACCTTGGTGTTGATAGCGTTCATGGCGAGGTACTCTTCAAATCTTCGCCCGTGACCGTGCTGAGCATGGAGGGCATGGTCATATTTCCGAACCCGAGCAGTCCGCCCAGGAAGAAGAACTGGTAGGTCATGTTCTGCAGGCTGACAGAGATTGTCGGCACCGGGCCGGCCGCCCGTGTCTGGTAGCCAAGCCCGGTAGCGGTATAACGGACGACCACATTAGCTGGTTGCAGCAAGGGATCGAAGTCGCACATTCCGGGACGACTGCCGGCTACAGGCCCACATTGTCCGTCATCACCAGCATAGATCGTGTTGAAATTTGAGGCAGACCAAACTCCAACGACGCAATATGCGCCTGTGCAATTGCAGGTCGATGTAGCACCGTTGCAGACATAGTCAAACGAGCCTGCGGCCACGGGAGCTCCCGGGGTGGCGGTTGGGCCGGCCGTATCAATCTCCGGGGCAATCGGAGTGGAAATAGAGGCCAGTCTGGCACCGACCTGAACTGCTTTGGTCGCCGCGTTCCATTGATAAAGAGCGTAGCCGAAATCGATGAAGCCAAGGACGAGCATAAATAGCAGCGTCGAGACGATGGCCATTTCCACCATCGTTGCTCCGTCCTCGGATCTTGCGAAAAGCCTGATCATGATCAGAACCGGATCAACCGCTCCTCATGGAAGCCGCTCAGAGTGATCGGGCTGACACCGACCAGCGACAGCATCCCGACGCCAGCATAGGCATAGGTGCCGGCCGCCCTGACTATGCAGACCTGGGAAGTAGTGGACCGGTATTTGGTGACACCGGCAACCACGGCGTCTTGGCAGGACCCACTAGCAGCGATTGTCACAGTCACATTCGCTTTCTGCCAGCCGCTAATGCGCGCGCTGCCAGTTCCCGCCACGTTACCGAACACTGCGATGTTTGTGGCAATATCCGCGCAATTGATCGCGGCAAGGCCTGCATCGGTGTAAAGTTGACTATTGCAACGTGCCCCGAAGCGGGCCGCGTCCGACAGTCCAGCCTCCATCAGCAGCTTGTCGTGGATCAGGTTGCCGAACTCGAACACGCCTGCCGACAGAAGAATCATAGTCGGCCCGATAATGGCCATTTCGACAAGCGCGGTGCCGCGACTGTCGCGCCAAAATCTGTCGAGGTGATGGAAGAAGCATTTGGCCATCGCATCACCGGTAAAGCTGCGCTTCGTCACGCAGGAAATTGTCGAGCGTGCCTTGGCCAGCGCCACCGGTTACGTCGACCAGTTCGACCATCACCGATGCGTCGTCCGATGCCGAGGCAACCGGTTCGGTGAGAAAGAAGCTGCCGAAAGCCTCGACCGGCAGATTGGTACTATGACCCGACAGGTCGTTGCCCGCCGCTTCGAGCGCGTTGCAGTTGAGGATCGCACCATAGAGAAGACGACGATCCACTGATGTAACCGGCGGCTGACAGGCGTTCGATGGGGTTCCGACTTCGCCTCCGGCCGAAGCCGTCCCAACCAGACCTTGCGCCATTTCGTACTTGTAGACCTCGTAGCGGGTTGGCTTGGTCGTGTCCCACGACGATGGATGGGACGTGGAGCCGAAGTTGGTGCTCCAATAGCCGGAGAGGTCCCAATTTCCGTCGCCCATCCGTCCACTCATATACGGCGTGGTGGCGTCCCTGGGCAGGCCCATATTGGGCGAGCCGAACGTCAACTGATTGTATTGCGGGCACTGATTGCCACCGCCACCGCCATTGCCATTGCCATTGCCATTGCCGCCCGCGGCAGCGCCCTTCCGAACATTCGATGCCGGCCCATATTCTGGACTGTTGAAGTGGCTGCCGTTTGCTTTGATGCCGAAGCGGACGTTGAACGCGTCTTGTACCGGCCCGGCATTCTGGCCGGTCTTAGTCGAAACACTACCGGATTCGTAGCATCCGATCGGGGTGGATGTCGCGATCGTCTGAGCGAGCGCCTGTGCACCATTCCCTACACCCGGCGGTGGCTCCAGAAAGCCGAAGTTACCTGGACCGGCCGCCGCGCCATTTCCGACCTTTCTCAATTCGATCAGCCGACGATGAACGGCGGGGTTGGAAACAGCCTGCTGCAGCGTGTAGTTGCCGGCGTTGTTCGTTCCGTTCGAATCCATCTCATAGGGGTTGCAGATGAAGACCGGCGTGAAATTGCAGACACCGGAGGTGAAACCCGCCACGGCGACGGCTCCGACACTGAAAGTGCTGCTAGCGCCCGACGTCACGAAAGAAGCTGGGAAAAACGCGGCAAAGCCAGTAGGGGCGACCGTCACTTGAATGAATCGCGTTTCCGCCTCTCCGACGGCCTGCGTGGAACTGGCGACGTAAGTTGCAAGGTTCGCCGACGTTATCGGAGTGCTGTCCGCTGCGGGGATCGCTTTCAGGAAACACCATGAAATGTTGCCGGCGTTATTGCAGTTCAATGTGCCGCCAGGT
>NZ_RZOI01000756.1:0-2814 GCF_004022645.1 Mesorhizobium sp. M4A.F.Ca.ET.020.02.1.1
GCGCACCGCTTCGCCAAGTCCTGCGTGCGCTCGACCGCCGAGAACGAGGCCTATTGGCGCGACGTCGGCACCGTCGACGCCTATTGGGAAGCCAACATCGACCTGACCGACGTCACTCCCGAGCTCGACCTCTACGACCGCGACTGGCCGATCTGGACCTATGCCGAATTGAAGCCGCCGGCAAAGTTCGTGCATGACGAGGATGGCAGGCGCGGCTCCGCGGTTTCCTCGCTGGTCTCGGGCGACTGCATCGTCTCCGGCGCGACGCTGAAGCGAAGCCTGATCTTCACCGGCGCGCGCATCAACTCCTATTCGACGCTGGAAGAAGTCGTCATGCTGCCGGACGTGCATGTCGGCCGCAACGCCAGGCTGAAGCGCGTCGTCATCGACCACGGCGTGCGCATCCCGGAAGGGCTGGTGGTCGGCGAGGATGCCGCCCTTGACGCCAAGCGCTTCCGCGTCTCGGAGAAGGGCATTTGCCTTGTCACCCAGGACATGATCGACAAGCTCAAACTGTAGACAGGAATCGTCAGGCGCATGCAGGTTCTGTCGGTCACGCCCGAAATCTTCCCGCTGATCAAGACCGGCGGGCTTGCCGACGTGACCGGCGCCTTGCCGATCGCGCTGGCCGGCAAGGGCGTGGCGATGCGCACCCTCATCCCCGGCTACCCCCAGGTGATGGCCGCCTTCAAGAAAAAGAAGGCCGTCTACCAGTACCCGCTGCTGCAGGGCGGCAAAGCCTCCATCCATGCGGTTCAGATCGCCGGGCTCGACCTCTTCGTACTCGACGCTCCGCATCTGTTCGACCGCCCGGGCGGCCCTTATGGTAACGCCACCGGCGCCGACTGGCCTGACAATTGGCGGCGCTTCGCGGCGCTCAGCCAAGTCGGCGGCGACATCGCCGGTGGCGCCATCTCAGGCTATCAGCCCGACATCGTGCATGCCCATGACTGGCAGTCGGCGATGGCGCTTGCCTATATGCGCTACGGCAAGGCCGTCGGCGTGCCGTCGCTGATCACCGTGCACAACCTCGCCTTCCAGGGCCAGTTCGGCGCCGGCATCTTCGGCGAGCTCGGCCTGCCGGGCGTGGCGATGGCGCTCGACGGCGTCGAATATTATGGCGGCGTCGGCTATCTCAAGGCTGGCCTGCAGGCCGCCTGGGCAATCACCACGGTGAGCCCGACCTACGCGCAGGAGATCCGCTCGCCGGAATTCGGCATGGGTCTCGACGGCCTGATCAACATGCGCGCCATCGATCTCCACGGCATCGTCAACGGCATTGATGTCGACATCTGGAATCCCGAGACCGACAAGCATCTTGTGGCCAACTATTCGGCCGAGACGCTTGCTGCGCGGGCCAAGAACCGCAAGGCGGTGGAGGACCGTTTCAATCTCGAGAGTGACGACAGTCCGATCGTCTGCGTCGTCAGCCGGCTGACCTGGCAGAAAGGCATGGACATACTGGCGGCGGCCGTCGACGGCATCGTCGCGGCCGGCGCGCGCCTGGCAATCCTGGGCTCCGGTGATGCCGGCCTCGAAGGCGCGCTGCTTGCCGCCGCCGCCCGCCATCGCGGCCGCATCGGCGTCGTCGTCGGCTATGATGAGGCGCTCTCCCACATCATGCAGGGCGGCTGCGACGCCATCGTCATCCCGTCGCGCTTCGAGCCCTGCGGACTGACCCAGCTTTACGGCCTGCGCTATGGCTGCGTGCCGGTCGTCGCCCGCACCGGCGGGCTCGCCGACACCATCATCGACGCCAACGAGGCGGCGATGTCGGCTGGCGTGGCGACCGGCTTCCAGTTCGCGCCGAACAATGGCGGTGCGCTCGTCCATGCCGTCCACCGGCTGGTCGGCGCGCATGCCAACCCCACCGCGTGGGCGTCGATCCAGCGCCAGGGCATGAAGGCCGATGTCTCCTGGGACAGGAGCGCCGAGAAATATGTTGAACTCTATCGCCTGCTGCTTTCGAAAAGGGTTGCCTGAAGCATGATACGGACCGTCCCCACCAAACCCTATCTTGACCAGAAGCCCGGCACCTCAGGCCTGCGCAAGAAGGTGCCGGTGTTCCAGCAGGAGCACTATGCCGAGAACTTCATCCAGTCGATCTTCGACGCGCTTGAAGGTTTTGAGGGAAAGACGCTGGTGATCGGCGGCGACGGCCGCTTCTACAACCGCGAGGTCATCCAGACGGCGATTGCCATGGCCGCCGCCAACGGCTTCGGCAAGGTCATGGTCGGGCAGGGCGGCATCCTCTCGACGCCGGCCGCCTCCAACGTCATCCGCAAATACAAGACCTTCGGCGGCATCATCCTGTCGGCCAGCCACAATCCGGGCGGTCCGCACGAGGATTTCGGCATCAAGTACAATGCCGGCAATGGCGGCCCGGCGCCGGAGAAGATCACCGACGCGATCTTCGAGAAGACCAAGACGATTTCGAGCTTCAAGATCGCCGACATCGGCGCGATCGACATCGATACGATCGGAACCGTCAAGGCCGGCGGCATGGCGGTCGAAGTGATCGATCCGGTCGCCGATTACGCCGAACTGATGGAAAGCCTGTTCGACTTCGACGCCATCCGCGCCAATTTCAAATATGGCTTCCGCATGCGCTTCGACGCCATGCATGCGGTGACCGGCCCCTACGCCAAGGAGATCCTCGAGCGCCGGCTCGGCGCGCCCAGCGGCACCTGCCGCAACTTCAAGCCGCTGCCGGACTTCGGCGGCCATCATCCGGATCCGAACCTGGTGCACGCCAAGCATCTCTATGACGAGATGATTGGCCCGGACGCGCCGGATTTCGGCGCTGCCTCCGAT
>NZ_RZOI01000757.1:0-2813 GCF_004022645.1 Mesorhizobium sp. M4A.F.Ca.ET.020.02.1.1
GCCGCAGGCGGCGTCTTTACCGCCTGCTCCGGTGGCGCCGGCGCTAGAACCAGCTCCGCCGGCGGCGTTGCGAGGGCCGGCGGAGCGCTGGCGACATCCTGTCCGCCCTTCGGTTCGTTCGCCACCTCGCCGCCCCGCCAAGGCTGGTCGGCGAGCAGCGCCAGCACAGTGACCGCCGGCAGGACCTGGAAGACGCGCCTGAGATGCGGCCGGCCCATATCCCGCACCTCCGCCGCGCGGCCGAACAGCGGCGCTCCGGCCTGATGCGCCGGCCGTCCCGGCAAAAGACCGGCAAGGAACAGCAACGCGCCGACCACCAGAGCGAGCGCCGCCACCAGGAAGCCGGTCAGCCGCATCGAGGCGGAATCGGCCAGCGGATGAGCGAGGCTCTCGGCTCCGGTGGCCAGAAACGGCCAGGCATGCATCACGCAGGCGATGGCCGCCGCCAGTAGGAGGAGCGAGAGCAGCCTGTCGATCGTTCTGTTCATAGGATGCCCCCACCCTTCTTCTCATATCGGTATCCTAGCCCAGCTTCCCGCGCTGGCTAAGTGTCGGAAATCACACGCGCGGGAATAAATCCGTGATCCCCTCGGCAAAGCAGTGCGCTTATCCGGCAGACCTTCGCGCCAGGGATGTGACTATCCGGATGCACGCAGTGTACATCAGCCGTCATGGTTGACAGGAGACGAGGGTCTGACATCATCCTTCGTGGATTAATGGAGAGTTGGATATGAAGAAGACCTACGAGAGGCTGGCCCTGCTCAAGAAGGACAGGCTTTCGGCGGTGACGGCGCGCAACGGCGGATCCACTCCCCTCCCGCGGTGATTTCAGCCCGGCTGGCGCCTTGAGCATCATGGCGTTGGCCGGATTTGACATTGTATCGGAGCCCCTGAAATGAAGAAAACCTATGAGAAGCCGGTTCTGGTGAAGAAGGACAGGCTTTCGGCGATCACCGCCAACGGCGCGGGCTCGAACAACCTGATCTGATCCCTCGCCGGCTCTCCTGGAGCGGTTCAGCGTTTCATGGAATCGCTTAACCGCTCTAGTATTGTTTTGACGCAATTCCGGACGGAAAACCGCTACGCACTTTTCCTGGAATTGCTCCTAGTATTTGTTTTGACGCAATTCCGGACGGAAAACCGCTACGCACTTTTCCTGGAATTGCTCCTAGAGCACCAGCACCAGGTCATCCACCACAAGCTGCCAATGGTGCTTCGTCGACAGGCGAACACGCGTGACGGCCTTCAGCATCGGCGCATAGTGGCACGGCGCCAGCGCCGACAGCGTGATCTCATCGCGCGCGACCGGCACCTCCCCCAGCCAGCTCTCGATCAGCGCGGTCTCTCCCTCCGAGGCCAGCCAGGCCGCGGTCAGCATCATCGAATGCAGCCCGAAAGGCTGGTGCCGGCCGAATTCGGCCGCATGGCCGCTGCTCGTATAGGCGATGTGATCGCCCGAGACATTGCCGTTGACGTAGCCCTCGCTGTTCTTGGTGTGGTCGCCCGCCATGGCGTTGAGATTGCGCCAGGAGAGCCCGGCATGGCCCGTCGGAAGCTTGCGCAGGCCGCGCGTGGTGACGTCGTCGAAGCCGATGGCGCTCAGCACCGCATCGGCCACGATGACGGCGGGCGTCAGCAGGCCAAGATCGGTCGGATAGGCCGACAACGCGAGCTGCCGCTCGAGGCCGCCGCCGGAGATCGCCACCGTGTCGGCCCCTGCGGCGAGAGGAAAGCGGAAGGCGGCGCCCGCGCCAAGCGTCCGGCTGTCGAGGATCTGGCCCTTGCCCGTCACCGACAGCGTCGCCCCCGTCGCGGCGGGCATCCTGCCGCTCAGGACGCGAACCGGCGCGAGGCCGACCGGTTTCGGCAAGTCCTCCCCGACGAGGCCAGCGACAGAGCCGGGCGCGGCCAGCAAGCGTATCGACTGGTCCTCGTTCCCGCTGCTGGCGCGCCAGCCGGGCGGCACAGAGACCGAAAAGCGGTAGGTGCCGGGCGCGCGTATCCTGGCCCGGCGTCGCCTGGACGACATCGGGAAATTGGCGAAGCCGGCGGAGTTGGTCCGCGCCGCGGCGAGGAAGCCGCCGCGCTCATCGTAGAGCCGAACCATGATGCCGGCCATCGGCCGGTCGGCGAGGCCATACACCCCGTCGCCGTCGACATCCATGTAGACATAGGACGAGAAGTTGAGCTTGCCGGCGGTGGGCCGCCAGGACGCGCGCACCGCATAATCATGGGCCGGATCGGCCCGGCGCCGCATCCGCCGGCGCTGGCGCGCCTGCCAGACGAGGAAGGCCAGCAATGCCGCGGCCGCGAGGACGATTGAGGAGACTGCGACGGTCAGGCTGGGCAACGGCGAGCCTCGGCGGGAATGATTGCGACACCCTAGCTTGCGATGTGGTGACTGCACAGAGGGGCGCGAAGGATCGCGGCGGCGAGGTCAGGTCTCCACCTCCACCCACACCGGCGCGTGGTCGCTGGCGTTGTCCTCGCCGCGCACGGCCCGGTCGATGCCGGCCGCTTTCAGCTTGCGGACGAGTGTCTTCGACAAAAGGATGTGGTCGAGCCTGAGGCCCGCGTCGCGCGGCCAGCGATTGCGGCGGTAGTCCCAGAATGTGTAGAGCTTCTCCTCCTTCGGGAAGACCTTGCGCAGCGCATCGGTCCAGCCCCGCTCGACGAGTGCCGCGAAGGCGGCGCGGCTTTGCGGCTGCACCAGCGCGTTGTCGTCATAGGAGCGGGTCGGGTAGATGTCGCGTGGCTCGGGCACGATGTTGAAGTCGCCGGCAAGCGCCACCGGCAGGCCGGTGTCGAGGAGC
>NZ_RZOI01000758.1:0-2798 GCF_004022645.1 Mesorhizobium sp. M4A.F.Ca.ET.020.02.1.1
CGAACCAGCCGATCGCGATTACCAGCACCGCGACAAGGAAGATCGAGGGCAGGAAGCCGCCGATGATCAGATTGCCGAAATCGACGAAGCTTTGCGGCAGGCCGGTGATGGTCGAATTGTCGCTGACCACGCGGGCCGCGCCCGCGGCCATGTTGAGCATGCCGAGCGTGACGATGAAGGACGGAATCTTCCAGCGCGTCGAAATCCAGCCGTTGAGGAAGCCGCAGGCAGCACCGGTCGCCATGCAGGCGATGAGCGCCAGCGTGATCGCCGCCGCCGGCGACAGGCTCTCGTTGATCATGATGGTGGCGCCCACCACCGTGCAGAGCGCCAGCACCGAGCCGACCGAAAGGTCGATGCCGCCGGTGAGGATGACGAAGGTCATGCCCGCGGCCAGAACCGTGTTGATGGCGATCTGAACGAAGATCTTGAGCGCGTTGCCCGGCGTGGCGAAATAGGGCGCGCTGATGGAGAAGAAGATCGTAATCAGCACCAGCGCCAGGAGCACGCCGGCGTCGCGGATGAGAAAGCGCAGGAATTTCGCCCTGCCGGGGGAAACAGGCGCCGACACGACAGCCTCGGACGTCTCGCTCATGGTCTCACATACTCCTGATAGGCGAGCGACAGGATGCGCTCCTGGTCGAATTCGGCGCGCGGCACCTCGCCGACTATTCTGTTCTTGGAAAAGACGATGATGCGGTGGCACATGCCCATCAGCTCGGGCAGGTCGGACGACACCATGATGATGCCTTTCTGCGCCGCCGCCAGCATCCACAGGAGCTGATAGATCTCGCGCCGCGCGCCGATGTCGACGCCGCGCGTCGGCTCGTCGAGGATCAGCGTCGAGGTGCCGCGGAACAGCCATTTGGCCAGCACCACCTTCTGCTGGTTGCCGCCCGAAAGGTTGCGCACCGCCTGCTCGATCGAGCTTGCCTTGACGCGCAGCTGGCCTACCAGGTCGGTGGCCGCCGCGGCTTCGGCCCTGCGGTTGACCAGCCCATGGCGCGAGACCTTGCCGAGATCGGTGATGGTGATGTTCTTGTCGACCGGCAGGTCGAGAAGCAGGCCCTGCCCCTTGCGGTCTTCGGTCAGCAGGCTCAAGCCATGCCGCACCGCATCCTTCGGCGCCGTGATCGCCACTGGCCTGCCGTCGATGGCGACGACGCCGTCAAGTTTCGGATCGGCCCCGAACAGCGCCCGCATGGCTTCCGTCCGGCCGCTGCCGACCAGTCCGGCGACGCCGAGGATCTCGCCATGTCGCACATCGAAGGAAATCGCCGGTGTCGTGGCGTCGCGCTTCAGGTTGCTGATGCTGAGCGCGACCTTGCCCGGCACGATCGCGGCATCGAAGCTGTATTCGTCGGCGATGTCGCGGCCGATCATCATGCGCACAAGGTCCGGAACGGTGAGGCCTTGCAGGTCGCGGGTCGCGACCAGCCTGCCGTTGCGCAGCACGGTGACCCGGTCGCCGATCTCGAACACCTCGTGCAGGCGGTGGGAGATATAAATGATAGTAACGCCCCTGGCCTTCAGCCGCTTGATGATGGCGAAGAGACGCTCGATTTCCGGTGGCGTCAGCGTCGCCGTCGGTTCATCGAGGACGAGAAGCTTGCTGTCATAGCTCAGCGCCTTGGCGATCTCGACCAGTTGCATCTGCGCGACGCCGAGCGCCTCGACGCGCGTCCTTGGATCGATGTCGAGCCCGACCTCCTTGAGCAGGGCCAAGGCGCGCCGGTTGAGCGCCTTGCCGTCGACGATGCCGAAGCGACGGCGCGGCAGGCTTTCCAGCATCAAATTCTCGGCGATGCTGAGATAGGGCAGCAGGTTGAGCTCCTGATGCACGATGCGGATGCCGCTCTGCTGCGCATCGTGCGGCGTCTTCGGCTGATATGGCGCGCCGTTGAAGGCGATCGCGCCGCCGTCCGGCCGGTAGATGCCGGCCAAAAGCTTGATCAGCGTCGACTTGCCGGCACCGTTCTCGCCCAGGATGATGTGGGTTTCGCCGCGCGCGATCGACAGCGACACATCGCTCAGCGCGACGGCGCCGGGGAAAATCTTCCCGACCCCTTCAAGGGAAAGAATGACGTCGTCCATGCGGCATGATCCTGATTGCGCTCTTCTACCGCATAATCCGGCAGGAGCGCGCGGTCATCGCCGCCGGAATTGCCGGGCGGCGATGACAAGGCGTGCGGGGCGGAGCGACGGCGCCAGCATTTGAGATGCTGGCGCCGTTGCGCTGCCTCAGGCGGTGACCAGCTTGATGTCGGTCTTGACCCAGCCGGAGAACTTCTCGCCGGCGAGCTCGCGCAGGCCGTAGTCGATGCCGAGGGCCGCCATCTGCGCGCCATACTGTTCGACCGTGGCCAGCATCTTGCCTTCCTTCAGCAACGGCCCGACCGCCGGGATGTTGTCGAAGCCGACCACCTTGATCTGGCCGGACTTGCCGGCCGCGTCGATCGCCTTGACGACGCCGAGCGCCATCGAATCGTTGGCCGCCATCACGCCCTGGATGTCGGGGTACTGGGTCATGAAGTTGGTCATCAACGTGTTGGCTTCCTCGGTCTCCCAATGCGCCGTCTTCGAGTCGAGCAGATCGAGGCCGTGCTCCTTCACCGCATCGTCGAAGCCGAGCTTGCGCTCCTTGGCGTTGTCGGCTTCCGGATTGCCCTCGAGGATGACCACCTTGCCGCCCTTGCCCAACGCCTTGCCCAGCGCATCGCCGGCGAGCTTGGCGCCGGCGCGGTTATCCGGACCGAAGAAGGCGAGGTCGATGCCGGCCTTCTTCTTGGCTTCGGCAT
>NZ_RZOI01000759.1:0-2793 GCF_004022645.1 Mesorhizobium sp. M4A.F.Ca.ET.020.02.1.1
CGGCCAACCAGCTCGGCTTCATCGGCTCGGGCCACACCGCCGTGTGCATGGCGCGCGTGTGATATGTCTGACATGTCCGGCAAGAGGGCCGGACATGTTTCCTACACACTTCGGCAACGCACAGTGAGCCGGCTGCCGCCCGTCAAGGCGGATTCTCAACGCCTTGGTCGAAAGAAGCATTGATCATTCGACATGACGTATTGCATCGCAACAATATGTTGTTAACCTCGCCGCGAGACATTTGAGGCTCGGCGCTGCACGCGTTCTTGGGTCGCAAGCAGCAGCGGGGTCCTTGATGTACTACCAGCTCTACGAATTGAACCACGCCGCGCTGCAGCCAGCCCGCGTCTATGCCGACGCGGTGCGGATGTTCTACACCAACCCGCTCAATCCGATCGCGCACACGCCTTGGGGCCGCTCGGTGGCGGCAACCGCCGAACTGTTCGAGCGCACCACGCGCCGCTACGGCAAGCCGCAATTCGGCCTCGACAAGACCGTGGTCGACTGGAAGAGCGTCGACGTCAGCGAAAAGACCGTGTGGTCAAAGCCGTTCTGCAACCTGATCCGTTTCGAGCGGGCCGTTCCCGCCGGCCGCAAGCCCGATCCGAAGCTGCTTATCGTGGCGCCGATGTCGGGACACTACGCGACGCTGCTGCGCGGCACGGTGGAAGCGATGCTGCCTTATGCCGACGTGCACATCACCGACTGGGTCGATGCCCGCATGGTGCCGCTTGCCGACGGCAGCTTCGATCTCGACGACTATATCGACTACATCATCGAGATGTTCCATGCGCTCGGTCCCGACACCCATGTGATGGCGGTGTGCCAGCCCTCGGTGCCGGTGCTGGCGGCGGTGGCGCTGATGGAAAAGCGCGGCGACCCCTTCGTGCCCTCGACGATGACGCTGATGGGCGGGCCGATCGACACCCGCCGCAATCCGACGGCGGTCAATTTGCTCGCCGAGGAAAAGGGCAGCGGCTGGTTCCGCGACAACGTCATTATGCAGGCGCCGTGGCCAGTGCCCGGCTTCGGCCGCGAGGTCTATCCCGGCTTCCTGCAGCTTTCGGGCTTCATGAGCATGAACCTCGACCGCCACATCATCGCTCACAAGGACTTCTTCATGCACCTGGTGAAGCATGACGGCGACAATGCCGAGAAGCACCGCGACTTCTACGACGAATATCTGGCGGTGATGGACCTGACGGCCGAATTCTACCTGCAGACGGTCGACACCGTGTTCGTGCGCCATGCCTTGCCGAAGGGCGAGATGATGCATCGCGGCAATCCGGTCGACACCTCGGCGATCCGCAACGTCGCCCTGTTCACGGTCGAGGGCGAGAACGACGACATTTCCGGCCTCGGCCAGACCCAGGCCGCGCACGATCTGTGCGTCAACATCCCGGCCGACCGGCAGGCCCACTACATGCAGCCGGCGGTTGGCCACTACGGCGTCTTCAACGGCTCGCGCTTCCGCTCCGAGATAGTGCCGCGCATCGTCGACTTCATCACCAGCTACGGCCGCCAGATGCGCGTTGCGGCGAAGCCAAGACTTGTGCGCTCGGCCAAGGGCTGAGCGAGGCGGGGAGTTCGGGACGCCGTCACGGCAGCCTTCAGCGCGCCCGGATCGTCCTGTTGCACAAGTGCCGCTGTCAGGATCGCGGAAGTAACCATGCCGCCAATCAGGCCAGACTCGTAATTGACACGGACTGTAAATCGCCCTTAACGTTTCGTTAACAACAAGGGCGAACGGGGACAATGATTTCCTCACCGATGGCACGGACGCTGCGCTTGTGTGCGGTCGCAGGGCTGGCGATTTCGGGATTGTGGGCGGCGCCCGCAGTCGCCGCGGGAGCGATGGTGACCGGCGGCCTGACCTCTCAGCCGATCGGACACTACGATTTCTGCAAGGCAAATCTCGGCGAATGCTCGATCCGGCCGGCCAATCTGGCGCCGGCCAAGATGACCGATGCGTTCCTGCGCAAGCTCGCCAGCATCACCGCCAAGGTCAACGCCGCCGTCAAGCCGATGAGCGACTACGACATTTACGGCAAGGACGAAGTCTGGGCCTTTCCCGACAAGGGCGTCGGTGACTGCGAGGACTATGTGCTGGAAAAGCGCCGCCAGCTCTACCGCATGGGTGTGTCGCTCGCCGATCTGCTGATCACCGTCGTGCGCAAACCCGATGGTGAAGGCCACGCGGTGCTGACTGTGCGCACCGACAGGGGCGACTATGTGCTCGACAATCTGAACGACAAGGTCAAGGCCTGGGACGAGACCGGCTACCGCTTCCTCAAGCGCCAGGCGATCGACAACACCGGGCGCTGGGTGTCGATCCGTGGCGGCCAGCAGGTGCTGGTCGGCGCGGTGCAGTAACCGACGATTGAGTCTGCATTCCAAGCGTTGAGGCGGCTGGTCCCGCCCTTGGCTGCTTTTACATCATAGGTTGGCGGCGCCAACGTTAAATGAGACTTGCTGGCCGCGTCCCGCGCCACCCTCCCAGAATTTTTCACAGTCTCCATGAACCAAACCGTCGCTGCCGGCGACACAGCCGCGTACGGAAACCAACCCTGGAGACTTCAAATGACTGCCTTTTTGCGAAATGCCCTGCTCGCCGCTGTCGCGGTGACGTCCATGGCCGGATCCGCGCTGGCGGACCAGACCGTCAGCTGCGCCGAAACCAAGACCAACGACCTGTGGAGCGGCCGTTGTTGCGGTACCAGCGACTCGAGCTGCCTGGGCGGCGGACACGAGCATGGCGACCATGGCAACCATGGCGGTCGCGGTGGCCAGACC
>NZ_RZOI01000075.1:0-14182 GCF_004022645.1 Mesorhizobium sp. M4A.F.Ca.ET.020.02.1.1
CACGGCGACCGATGTCTCAAAGGTCGTCGCCCCGTCCTTTTCGGCCGATCCGGAATTCCTCGACTTCGAGCGTTTCGTCGAAGGCAACATCTCCAGGCGCCGCGTGCAGCGCGGCGAACTGGGCTTCTTGAAGCCGGTCATCAGCCGGGCCTTCCTCGAACGCCACGGTCTGCGTTACGACGAGAACCTGCGCCTCGGCGAGGACTATGAGCTCTATGCCCGCGCCGTCGCCTGCGGCGCCCGTTTCAAGGTCATCAGGTCCTGTGGCTATGGCGCCATCGTGCGTGCCGATTCGCTGAGCGGTCGCCACAAGACGCAGGATTTGAAGCGCCTTGCCGACGCGGACCTGGCGTTGCTTGCCATTGATACGCTGCCGGAGACATCCAAGGCGGCGCTCAGGAAACATGAGCGCCATGTGCGCGACAAATACCGGCTGCGCAATTTCCTCGACGTGAAGGCCGAGCGCGGCCTGGCATCGGCCGCCGCCTATGCGCTGGCCAGCCAGTCGAACCTGATCCCGATCGTCCGCGGCGTTGCCGCTGACAAGCTTGAGGCGCTGTTTCGCCAGACCGGCCTTGCCCCCAAGCGGCCGGTGCCGCCGCTGCGCTTCCTGATGGCCGCTCAAGCTGTTGAAAAGTAACCCGGACCGCGGCGCTGCAGCGATCGCGGATCGGAAAAAATCGCCTTTCCCAAACTCCGAGGTTGCCTATGCGGCCCCGGAATGGCAGTGTATGTTGCGGTGCAGCAATTTTGGAAGGCCAACCGGATGGCTTCGATATTCGGCTTCAGATCCAGGGCTCCGGCCCGGGACCGGCAGACCGATCTCCAGCGCTACGATCGTCTCGCAAGGCTACTCGATCAGATCGCCGGCGAGATCGAGGCGGAGAAGGCCGGACTTGAGAATCGCTACCGGTCGAAAGCGGCGAACGCCGCTTTCCTGGTCGAGGCGATGGAGAACGGATCGGCGTCGACAGGCAAGTCGTCGGAAGTAAGCGAGCTGACGAAGTCGATCCTGAACTGCGAGCGGCGCATTGCCGAGCTTGCTCGCCAGAACGGCTTGATGAAGGAACTGCGTCATTCGCTCGACGCGATTGTCGACGAAAGTGAGCAAGGTTCCGATTCGCGGACCGGTTTCGTCAAGTCGGCAGGCGGACGCTGACGGCACGAGATGAAGTTTGAAGGGCACAACTTTTTGGTACGAGGCACAGGTAGGCAGTTCTAGGGCGGAGGATCGCAAGCGGCTCGCGGAGGCGGGCCATTTGATGACTTTTGGGTTGGGGCGGACAGCACAAAGGTGAGTTGGTATGAACGCAGATCCGAAGACTATCCCCATCGTCGCGGTCGATGTCATGCGGCCAGAGCCGAGTGTGGGCCTGCGGCGGCTATCCATGGCTGGCGCGTTCCTTGTAGTGGCCGCAAGCCTGGTTGCAGCCCCGCAACCATCCCATGCGCAGGAGGTGCAGAGCGCGCCTTCATTCGTCGATGATTTCAAGAGTCTCGACCGGTCGCGCTGGTATGTTTCCGACGGCTGGTCGAACGGCCCCCACCAGAACTGCACCTGGTCGAAGAGCCTGGTCGGGCTTTCCGACGGCGTGCTGACACTCGGCTTCGAGAAGCGCCAGACGAAAGACCGCGAATTCGCCTGCGGCGAGATCCAGACCAAGAAGCGCTATGGCTACGGCACCTATGAAGCGCGCATGAAGACCGATACCGGGTCCGGGCTTAATGCCGCCTTCTTTTCCTACATCGGCCCTGCCGACAAGCAGCCCTGGGACGAGATCGACTTCGAGGTCCTGACCAAGGACACCTCGAAGGTCCAGGTCAACACCTACATTTCCGGCAAGCCGAAGAACGAAAAGCTTGCCGATGTCGAGGGTGGCACCGACAAGGGCTTCAACGACTACGGCTTCGTCTGGGAAAAGGACCGCCTGCGCTTCTACGTCAACGGCAAGCTGGTCCATGAAGTGACAAATCCGGAGGAATTGCCGACCCATTCGCAGAAGATATTCTTCAGCCTCTGGGGCAGCGATAAGCTGACCAACTGGATGGGGCCCTTTTCGGACCCTGGCCGCAAGGTCTCCATGCAGGTGGAGCGTGTCGCGTTCACGGCGCTGGGCGAACCATGCCAGTTCAAGGAATCGCTGGCGTGCAGCATAAGCAGCGGTGCCAACAGCAACTAGCGTATGGTTCCGAACCGAAAGCCAAGCGTGACAGAAGCGGGGACCGCTTTCGGAATCATGCTTAAACAGGAAACAGCCGTGGGGATCACGGCCAGGCAACATCTGAACCGGCCGGACCGAAGACGGCCTTGAACAGGAACAAGAACGAATGAATCTGACCGTCTTTGGAATTGGCTATGTCGGCCTCGTGCAGGCCGCGGTGCTCGCGGAAGTCGGGCACCAAGTGGTGTGCGTCGACATCGACGAGAAAAAGGTCGAGCGGCTCAACCAGGGCCTGATCCCGATCTTCGAGCCCGGGCTGGAAACCCTCGTCAAGGAGAACCACGCGGCAGGCCGCATCCGTTTCACCACGGACGCGGCCGCCGCCGTCAAGCACGGCCAGATCCAGATGATCGCGGTCGGCACGCCGCCCGGCGAGGACGGGTCGGCCGATCTCAAATACGTGCTCGCCGTCGCCGAGGCCATCGGCCGCGAAATGGAGGCGCCCAAGATCGTCGTCGGCAAGTCGACCGTGCCGGTCGGCACCTGCGAGAAGATCAAGGCCAAGATCGCCGAGACGCTGAAAGCCAGGGGTCGCGAGGATCTGGCTTTCGACGTCGCTTCCAACCCGGAATTCCTCAAGGAAGGCTCGGCCGTCGCCGACTGCATGAAGCCGGATCGCATCATCGTCGGCACCTCGAGCGAGGACACCGAGGCAGTGATGCGCGAACTCTACGCGCCGTTCAACCGCAACCACGAGAAGATGATCGTGATGGACGTGCGCAGCGCCGAGTTCACCAAATACGCCGCCAATTGCATGCTGGCCACCAAGATCAGCTTCATGAACGAAATGGCCAATCTGGCCGAGCAGCTGGGCGCCGACATCGAGGAGGTACGCAAGGGCATCGGCTCCGATCCCCGCATCGGCTACCACTTCATCTATCCCGGCCTCGGCTATGGCGGCTCGTGCTTTCCCAAGGACGTGCGCGCCCTGATCAAGACCGCCGAAGGCGTCAAGTTCGACGCCAAGCTGCTGCGCGCGGTGGAGGAACGCAACAACGAGCAGAAGTCGGTCCTGTTCGACAAGGTGCACCGCTATTTCAAGGGCAACCTCAAGGGCAAGACCTTCGCGCTCTGGGGCCTGGCCTTCAAGCCCAACACCGACGATATGCGCGAGGCGCCGTCGCGCACGCTGATGGAGGCGCTGTGGCAGGCCGGCGCCAACGTGCAGGCCTTCGATCCCGAGGCGATGCAGGAGTGCCAGGCCATCTACGGTCTGCGCGACGATCTTTTGCTCTGCGGCACGAAGGAGGCCGCGTTGCGCGGCGCCGACGCGCTCCTGATCTGCACCGAATGGAAGAGCTTCCGCGCGCCCTCCTTCGACGCACTCAAGGATGCGCTGACCACGCCGGTGATCTTCGACGGCCGCAATCTCTACGACCCCAAGGTCATCGCCCGCTACGGCATCGAATATTTCAGCATCGGTAGGCTGGCGGCGTGAGGGCAGAGCGGCACAATAAGGAGCCAGGGTCCATGAAAGTTCTGTTTGCAGGGGGCAACGGCTACACGCCACAATTCAGCGGTGGTGTTCAGTCGAGCACGCACCATCTGGTCGAGCAGTTGCGCGAAAACGGTCATGAGGCCTCGGTCCTGGCGGCGCTGTTCGGTGACGGCATGTTCGGCTTCAAGGCTCGCGCCAAGATGAAACTGCTCCGCCAGCGCGCCGTCATCGACACGTTTCCCGGTTACCCGGTGGTGCGGGCGTGGTTCCCCTGGGAGGCGGCGGGCTTCGCGGTCGAAAGGCTGAAGCCCGATGTCGCGGTCGTGCAGTGCCACAAGTCGGTGCCGATCGGCAGGGAGCTGCAGGCGCTGGGCGTGCCGCTGGTCGTCTATCTGAGGAATGTCGAATTCCATGAACTGGCGGGCGACCTGCGCGAACTGCGCTCGGCGCTCTACATCGCCAATTCGGAGTTCACCGCCCGCACCTACAAGGAAAAATTCGGCATCGATTCGACGGTGATTCCGCCCACCATCAATCCCGGATCTTACAGCACGCCGACGACCCGCGAGTTCGTGACGATGATCAACCCTTACAACGAAAAGGGATTCGAATTGGCGGTCCGCATTGCCGGCGAATGCCCTGAAATTCCGTTCCTGTTCGTCGAGAGCTGGATGCTTGACGACAACCACCGGGCCGAGATCGAAAGGACCATCGCCCCGCTGGGCAACGCCACGTTGGAGAGCCGCACCAGCGATATGAAGACGGTCTACGGCCGGACGAGGATTCTGCTTGCGCCCAGCAAATGGGAAGAGGCGTGGGGCAGGGTAGCATCCGAGGCCCATTGCAGCGGCATTCCTGTCGTCGGGTCCCGGCGCGGCGGCCTGCCGGAAGCGATCGGCGCCGGCGGCGTGGTGCTTGACTACGACGCTCCGCTCGCCGACTGGGTCGCGACGGTCAGGCGATTGTGGAGCGACAAGGCCGAGTACGACAGGCTTTCGGCGGCGGCGCAGCTGTTTTCAGAGCGGCCGCAGATGAACCCCGATAAACAGTTCGCGACATTTCTGGATGTTCTCAACAACGCCAGGCGAAGCGGCCTGGAGCGTGCCGCCTAGTCGTTTTCCGCGCAAGCGAATCGCTGGCCGACCTCGAAAGATCATCTGATCGATGAAGATTTGCTTCGTAGTTGATAAGTTCCCCTCGTTATCCGAAACCTTTGTCCTCGACCAGATAGCCGGATGCCTTGAGCACGGCATGGAAGTCGGTGTCGTCTGCAACGAGACGACCTTCGGCAAGGATCGCAACATCGACGATCAGCGCTGGCAGGCGCTGCCCGGAAAGGTCGTGTGCTGGTGGGGTAGACTCGGCCGTTATCGACCGCTGCTCAGGAAATGGTCCGGGAGGCTGTGGGACAAACTCTCGACCGCAATCGATCTCTTTCACGCGCACAAGTTGCAGGAGGCCGACGTCATCGTTGCGCATTTCGGCACCAATGGCCTGCGGGTCGCCCGCGTCATCAAGCGTGGCAGGATTTCCGCACCCCTGGTGACGATATTCCATGGCAACGATGTCGGCGGGCCGATGCATGACAAGACGCTTGCGCGCTACAGGACGGTCTTCGAAAAAGGCGTTCTCCAACTGCCGGTGAATGCCTTTTTCCGCGACGCCCTGATCGATGTCGGCGCATCGCCAGCGAAGGTCGTGGTGCACCATATGGGCGTGCGGCCTGGTGAGATCGAGTATCGGTGGCGGTCCTGGGAGCAGGACGCACTGTCATTCATCTCTGTCTGCCGCCTGACCGAGAAGAAAGGCATCGAATACGCGCTTCGCGCACTTGCAGCCCTGCCGCGCCGTGACTGGACCTATTCGGTGATCGGCGGCGGCGAACTCCTGGAAGAGCTGAAGCGGCTTGCCGCCGATCTCGGCATTGCCGACAGGGTGACTTTTCTCGGCCCGCGCCCGCATGCTGAGGTCAAGCAGCGCCTGCGCGATGCCCATGTGTTCGTGCTGCCCAGCGTCGGAGCCCGCGATGGCGATGTCGAAGGCATTCCGGTTGCCTTGATGGAGGCCATGGCCGCTGGGCTGACCGTGGTCAGCACCTATCATTCGGGGATTCCTGAACTGATCGAGGACCAGAAGACAGGGTTCCTCGCGCCCGAGCGGGACGTCGCGGCGCTAGCCGGCAAACTCACCTGGATCGCCGAGAACGCGAAGCTGTGTGAGCCGATCGCGCTCGCAGCGCGAAAGAAGATCGAGGCAGATTTCAACGCGGAGGTGCTTAACGAGCGGTTCGCGCAGATTGCAACGCAGCTTGGTGAAATGAGATCGCCCATATGAATGCCCCCCCGCCTCCTCCTCAATTTGGTCGCGTCGCCCTGCGCGGCGGGCTGGTCACGGCCGGCGCGCAAGGCTTCAAGATGGCGATACAGTTCATTTCGGTCGTCATCCTCGCCCGCCTTCTTGTGCCCGAGGATTTCGGCCTGGTAGCGTCCGTCGGACCGATCGTTGCCTTTGTCGGATTGTTGCAAAACCTTGGCCTGCAGCAGGCGCTGGTGCAGCGCAGGGACATCAGTGACAGGCAGCTCAATCAGGTTTTCTGGGTCAGCGCCCTCGTCGGACTGGGCAGTTCCGTCGTCGTTGCGGCTCTCGCGCCGGCCATTGCCGCGTTCTACGGCGATCAGCGCATGTTCGGGATCACCATGGCCTCTGCTCTGCCGCTGCTGCTTGGCAGCATTGCCGCGGTGCCGCTGGCGCTGATGAACCGCCATCTGCAGTTCGGCCAGCTGGCGATCAACGATGTCGCAACCGCCGCTGCCGGACTTCTCGCCGCCGCGATCGCGGCCTGGGCGGGAATGGGCTACTGGTCGCTGGTGTTGGGGCCGGCAGTCGCGGCAGTCGTTGCGCTCGCGGCAGCATGGCTGGTGGTGCGTTGGACGCCGTCGCGGCCGGACCTGAAAGTCGACGGCGACATATTGTCGTTCGGCGCCAATCTGACCGGCTTCAACCTCGTCAACTTTTTCTCACGCAATCTCGACAACATCCTCATCGGAAAATACTCCGGTGCAATCGAGCTCGGCTATTACGACCGCGCTTACAAGCTGCTGCTGTTTCCATTGCAGAACATCACCCAGCCGCTGACGCGCGTGATGGTGCCTCTGCTCAGCCGAATTCACGAGGACAAGGCGCGGTTTCGCGACCTTTACGTGCGAACCAACTGGATGCTGGCGGCCGTAACCATGCCTGGTATCGCGGCGCTGACGCTGACCTCGGAACAGGTGGTTGCGCTCCTTTTCGGGCCGCGCTGGACCGCCGTGGCGCCTATTTTTGCTTGGCTCGGCATCGCCAGCCTGATGCAGTCCGTCTCAAGCACCACGGGGTGGATATTCATCTGCCAGGGCAAAACCAAGACCATGTTTCATTGGGGCATCTACTCGTCGCTGACGACGGTCGCCTCCTTCATCGTCGGCCTGCATTGGGGCGCTGTCGGCGTCGCGGCCGCCTACGCGATCAGCGGCTACGTGCTGCGCGTTCCGGTGCTTGCCGTGCTGGTCCACCGTGTCGGCCCGGTAACTGCCGGCGATTTCCTGATCATGCAGGGGCTCTTCATTGTCTCGTCCCTGCTTGCCTGGCTGGCCTATCTGGAGCTGCCGGCGTCGCTCACTGGTCAATCAGACCTTCTCGCCGTGGCCCTGGCGCTTTGCCTCAATTACGGGTTTGCCCTCATCCTGATGCTGATCTTTCCCCAATCGCGCGGCATGCTTTCCGCCACCCTTCCCAACATCGCGCGCAACATCCGCTGAAGCACCTGGAACAAGTGGCTTCAGCAAGTCTGTGGCCGACATTGCCGAAGCATGCTCTTCAAGCACGGCCTGCAGGCTGGTGCGGCGATACTGGTCGAGGTTGCCGGCAAACCTGCCGAGCTTTTCGGCTGCCTCCTGCGGCGTCACTGTGTCGATGTCGAGCAACAGATCGGCGACACCGACGCGCTTGGCGACTTCCTTGGTCTTGAATTCATAGGCGATCGGCAGCACCGGCGTGCCGACGCAAAGCGACATGATCATCATGTGCATGCGCGTCGCGACGACGAAGTCGAAGCCTTTCACCAGCGCCATCAACTGGTCCGGAGTGTGGAACGAAGCGTCCACGCTGACATGCTTGGCGATCTCCGGATCAAGCTCGGCTACGATTGCGCGCGCCGTCTTGGAATCGTCATGCGCGTATTCCGGCACGCCCTGGCAGGTGGAGACGAAGGTCACTTCCTTGGCGTGATCCCTGACGAGGATGGTTGCGATTTCGCGCACCGAATCGAGATAGCGGCGCATGCCGTCTTCACCGTCATTGACATAGTTCCAGTGGCGGACGGAGATGGCGACGCGGCCCGTTTCCACCGGCGGTTGGGCGGAAGCCAGCCGTTTCCCGATCCTGTCTGTATCGGCGAGCGCAAAGACGGCATCGGCCACGACGTGGCACTTGCCGGGCTCCTTCACCATATCCAGTATGTGGTTTCTGGAGCGCTCGTCGCGAAGCAGGATGAGCGGGCTCCGGTCGAGGATCGGGGTCAGTTCCTGCCGATTGTAACTTTTGTTGAACGGACCGAGGGATTGCGTGAAGAACACGGGATCCTTGCCGAGGATCGCATCGACGCGGAATTGGTTCAGGCGCCTTTCGAGATTGTAGTTCTCGACCAGATAGGTGCCGCCTGTCGTGACCACGAGATCGGCGCTCCGATAGATATCGAGGCTGCGGCGGGCGCTTTCGCCGAACAAGATGCGGCTAATGAAGCCTTCGGAGCCGAAACGCTGCAAAACCTGAAGGACGAGCCGGTTATAAAGCGGTTTTAGCCGGTGTTTCATCCCGTTGCCGTAGCTGTAGCGGAACATGGTTTCCGACAGCAGCTTGTGAAATTCGAGATCCGGGTAATCCTTCTTCGGGTAGAGTTTTGCGGCGACTTCAGGCTGGCTGTCGAAGACGAAGAACCGCGGTTCGTCGCCGACAACTGCCTTGAGGATATGGCGGATCGCCAGCAGAATTGCTGCATCCCCGGTATTCAGGCAGACTGTGTTCTCAACGACGATGTTCATCGTATCACCCCATTCGTGAGTTGGTTCTACGGTCAGGCAGCGGGATCTGGTCGGCATCCGCGCTAGCCGTCCAAGCGCGGCATAGGGCCAACGGTTGGCTGGCGCTCGAGCAAGACAAGATTAACGCATGTTTTTTGCAGCGCAACAAAAATGCTCGCTTTCCTTGCTACGCTGCACCAAAAATGTTGCGATGCAGCAAGAGCTGTACTAACTTCGCCGTGGGTGGGCCAACAGCGGTCAAGTTTCATGCTGCATGTCTTGTACCTTGTGCATGACATATCCGACCCGGCGGTTCGCCGGCGGATCACAATGCTCAGGGCAGGCGGGGCCAAGGTGACGCTGGCGGGGTTCCGCCGCACCACCGGCCCGGTTGCCGACATCGAAGGATTGCGCCCGATCGATCTCGGCGCGACGCGCGACGGCCGATTCGGCCAGCGTCTGGCGGCGGTCGCCAAAGCGGCGTTCGGGATCGGCCCCAAGCTAGCGGCGATGCCGAGGCCTGACCTCATCATCGCGCGCAACCTCGAAATGCTGGCGCTTGCCCGCCGCGCCAAGGCCGTGCTCGGGGCCGGGGTCCCGGTTGTCTATGAATGTCTCGACATCCACCGCCTGGTGCTGCGCGACGATCTGGTCGGCAAGGCGCTGCGTGGCGCGGAACGTTATCTCGCCCGCGACGTTAAGCTCCTCGTGACCTCGTCGCCGGCCTTCATCGCCAATTACTTCAAGCCGTTTGGGCAGGTCGCGGCACCTGTCGAACTGGTCGAGAACAAGTATTTCGACACCACGACAGTGACGTCGGATGAGCGATTGAAGACCGAGAATCCCGCAGCGCCCCCTTGGCGTATCGGCTGGTTCGGCGCACTCCGCTGCCGCCGCTCGCTGGAGATGCTGGCCGAGTTCACCCGCCGCCTCAACGGGCGTTTCGAAGTCGTCCTGCGTGGTCGTCCAGCGCTCTCAGAATTTCCCGATTTCCACGCTTTTGTCGAGGCCGAGCCCTGGCTGTCCTTTCGCGGACCCTATCGCAACCCGGAGGACATGGCTGCGATCTACGGCGATGTGCATTTTTGCTGGGCGATCGATTTCTTCGAGGCAGGGCAGAACTCCGAATGGCTGCTGCCCAACCGCCTCTATGAGGGCTGCCGCTTCGGCGCGGTGCCGATCTCGATGGGCAACACCGAAACCGGCCGCTTCCTCAACCAGCAGGACATAGGCGTCCTCCTCTCCGAGGCGACGCCCGAAACGCTCGAAACCGAGCTCGGGCGGATGGAGCAGGAGCGCTTCGGCAAGCTCAAGGCGCGCGTGCTGGCCCGCAACCCGCGGACCTGGAGCTACGACCGCAACGACTGCCGGGCCTTGGTCGACAAGCTGCGTGGCCTTGTGGCGGCGCCGGAGTCTTTCGTGGCCGAAGCGCTGGCATAGTATGGACGGAACCGGATGACGCCAACCGCAAGTCTGATCGTGATTCCGTGCCTGAACGAGGCCGCGCATATCGGCGCGCTGCTCGAACAGCTGCGGCCCGCCGCGCAGAGGCTCGGCGCACGCATCATCGTCGCCGACGGCGGCAGTGCCGACGGCACACCGGCAATTGTCGAGGCCATCGCCGCGAAGGATCCCCGCGTCGTCCTGCTGCACAACCCCAAGCGCATCCAGAGCGCCGCGCTCAACCTTGCGGTCGCCGGGTTCGGCGACAGTGCCGATTATCTCATCCGCATCGACGCCCATGGCGGCTATCCAGACGACTATTGCGACCGGCTGGTCGAGGAGGCGTTGGCCACCGGGGCCGATTCGGTCGTCGTCTCCATGCTGACCAGCGGCACCGGCGCGGTGCAGCAGGCGGTGGCGGCAGCGCAGAATTCCAAGCTCGGTACCGGTGGCTCCAAGCACCGGCACCTTTCGTCGGGCGAATGGGTCGACCATGGCCACCACGCGTTGATGCGCATCTCGGCCTTCAAGGCGGTGGGCGGCTATGACGAGACGTTCAGCCACAATGAGGATGCCGAGCTCGACTACCGGCTGCGCCAGGCCGGCTACCGCATCTGGATGAGCGGCAGGACGCAGATGGTCTACTATCCGCGCTCCTCCCTGAAGAGCCTCTATTTCCAGTATCTCGGCTATGGCCGCGGCCGCGCCAGGAACGTGCTCAAGCACCGCATGGTGCCCAAGGTCCGGCAGATGATCCCGTTGCTGGTCTTCCCGGTCGTCCTGCTTGCCGCCTTCTCCTTCGTCCACTGGCTGGCGGCGGTGCCGTTCCTGGTGTGGGCGGCGGTCTGCCTCGGTTATGGTATCGCAGCCGCCATCGGTCAGCGTAATGCTGGCCTTACGCTTGTGGGCGTGTCGGCAATGGTCATGCATTTCGGCTGGTCCGTCGGATTCTGGCTGCAGCTCCTCGGTCGCCGAGCGCAGCGCGGGGTGGCGTGATGGCCGCCAAGACCCGCTCCATCGACATCTGCGTCTGCACGTTCAGGCGGCCCGAGCTTGCCGACACGCTGCGCTCCATCGCCGCCATGGACAGGCCCGCCGGCTTCGAGATCGGCGTGGTTCTCGCCGACAATGACGATCAGCCAAGCGCCCAGGCGCTGGTCAAGGCGTTGGCGCTGGAGTTGAAGCTGCCGATCCGCTACCGCCACGCGCCGGCGCGCAACATCTCGATCGCGCGCAATGCCTGCCTCGATGCCAGCGTGTCGGATCTTGTCGCCTTCATCGACGATGACGAGACCGCATCGGTCCGCTGGCTGGCCGAACTTGTCGCCACGGCCGAGGCGAGCGGCGCCACCGCCGTGCTGGGGCCGGTGCGGGCGCATTACGGACAGGATGCGCCGGCCTGGATGCGCAAAGGCGATTTTCATTCGACCTTGCCGGTCTGGGTGCGCGGCGAGATCCGTACCGGCTACACCTGCAATGTACTCCTGAGAACCGGCGAAGCGAGCCTGCGCGGCCGCCGCTTCAGCCTGGCGCGCGGCCAGACCGGCGGCGAGGACACCGAGTTCTTCGACAGCATGGTCAGGGACGGCGGCAGCATCGCGTTTTCACCGGATGCGCTGGTCGAGGAGGTGGTGCCGCGCGCCAGGGCGGCGTTCGACTGGCTGCGCCGCCGCCGCTTCCGTTTCGGGCAGACGCACGGTCATCTGATCGGGCACGGCGCGAGCGGCTTCAGGCGCGTCGCGCAAGTGGGCCTCGCCTCGGCCAAGGCGGCCTACTGTTTCGGCATGGCGGCGCTGACCGCGATCAGCCCGGTGCGCAGGAACCGCAGCGTGCTGCGCGGCATCATGCATGTCGGCGTCGTCAGCGGCCTCGTCGGCGTTCGCGAGATCCGCCAGTACGGCCTCACCTCCGCGCAGGAAGGAGGCAAGCATGCAGCCTGACGTCAGCTTCGTCATCGCCGCCTACAATTCCGAGGCGACCCTCGACCGGGCGATCGCCAGTGCCCTTGCCCAGCATCACGTTTCCGTCGAGGTCATCGTCGTCGACGACTGTTCGCGCGACCGGACGCTCGACGTGGCGCGCGCCTATCCAGAGGAAATCGTGCGGGTCCTCGCGCTTGAGCAAAATCGCGGTCCCGGCGGTGCCAGGAACGCCGGCCTCGAGGCCGCGCGGGGCCGGTGGGTGGCGGTCCTTGATTCCGACGATGCCGTCTATCCCGGCCGGATCCGCGCCATGATCGCGCGGGCGGAGAAGGCCGGCGCGGTGATCGCGGTCGACAATCTCCAGGTCGTGCGCGAGGACGGCGTGCCCGAGGACACGATGTTCCCGGCCGACTATCTCGAGGGCATGGGCGAGATTTCGCTCGCCGACTACATCGCCGGCAACATCGTCTTCGAGTCGCGCTTCAATCTTGGCTATCTCAAGCCGATATTCCAGCGTGGCTTCCTCGACGAAAAACGCCTTCGCTATGACGAGAAGCTGATCATCGGCGAGGATTACATCCTGCTGGCCAGCGCGCTCGCCAAGGGCGGCAGATGTGTCGTCGAGCCGACGACCGGCTATGTCTATCACATCCGCACCGGCTCCATCTCGCGGGTGCTGGAATTGCATCATGTCGAGGCGATGCGTGCGGCCGACGCCGCCTTCGCCGAGACGCATCTCATGGACGCGGCCGCCGCGGCTGCCTTTGCCAGGCGCGGCCGTAGCCTGCGCCGGGCGGCTTCGTTCCTGTCGCTGGTCCAGCACATCAAGGCGCGCTCGCCGCTCAGGGCGATGTGGACGGCGCTCAGTGATCCGGCGGCGGTGAGGCATATGAGCATGCCGATCGCCGTCCGGTTGCGAAGGGTTGCGGCACAGTTTGCCGTGGGACGGGGAGGTGAGAGTGCGGGCTGACGGAGAGTGGGTTCGGAGCCTGCGGCATATTGAAATCGATCTTCTCAAAAGGACTATGCGATGAAGAAAGTCAGGAAGGCAGTCATACCGGTGGCGGGGCTTGGAACGCGGTTCCTGCCGGCCACCAAGTCGATGCCGAAGGAAATGCTTCCCGTGGTCGACAAGCCGGTCGTCCAATATGCGGTGGACGAAGCCTTCGAGGCAGGCATCGAGCACATCGTCTTCGTGACCGGCCGCAACAAGGCGGTCATCGAGGACTATTTCGACCTGCATCCTGAATTGATCGGGACCCTGGAGCAGACCGGCAAGAAGGCGCAGTTGCAGTCGCTCGAAAGCCTGCTCCCCGTCGCCGGCGCCACTTCCTTCATCCGTCAGCAGTCGCCGCAGGGCCTCGGCCACGCCGTATGGTGCGCGCGCGAGGTGATCGGTGACGAGCCCTTCGCCCTGCTCCTGCCCGACATGGTATCGTTCGGCGGGCGCGGTTGTCTTGCCGAGACCGTCGACCTCTATCAGCGCACCGGCGGCAACGTCATCGCCGTCGAGCGTTGCGAGCCGAGCGAGACCAGCAAATACGGCATCGTCGGCCGCGGCGCCGAGATCGGCACCGGTTTCGAGGTGACAGCCATGGTCGAGAAGCCGGCGCCGGCCAATGCGCCGTCGAACTTCTACATCAACGGCCGTTACGTTCTGCAGCCGGAGATTTTCGCCCTGCTCGGCAACCAGCAGCGCGGCGCCGGCAACGAGATCCAGCTCACCGACGCCATGGTCCGCCTGGCGCAAAGCCAGTCCTTCTATGCCCAGCCCTTCAATGGCCGCATGTTCGACTGCGGCTCCAAGGAAGGCTTCATCGAGGCCACCATCGCCTTTGCCCTGGCACGCGACGACATGAAAGGACCGGTCTTCGAGATGCTGCAGCAATTCGTCCGGACGCACGAGCGCCGGGAAGAAGCCGCATAATGCCCATCTTTTGGGTGCATATGCGTATCGATGATGGCGCGACAAACGCCGCCGCGCTTGGCCGACCCGGCCAAGCGCTTTCTGGCATGAATGTTGCGTGGTCTTTTCTGGTGACGACGCCAATCTTCGAAGGCCAATAGCGCCTGCAACCTGGAATTGGACCGACGATGAAC
>NZ_RZOI01000760.1:0-2793 GCF_004022645.1 Mesorhizobium sp. M4A.F.Ca.ET.020.02.1.1
CTCGACCATAATGCCGAGCGGCGGCATCGTGTGCGCGACGCCGCGCGCGGCAAGGCTCGCCTGCTCCTCCGTGAACAGCGCGGCGGCCTTGCTGTATTCCTCGGGCGTGGCGATCATCGGAAACATGACCTTTAGATTGCCGTGGATGGCGGCGCGCAGCAATGCCCTGATCTGCACCCGGAAAATGTCGCGCCGCTTGAGCGACAGCCGGATGCCGCGCAGGCCGAGAAAGGGGTTGGTCTCCTCGACGGTGAAGCCGGCAACCGGCTTGTCGCCGCCGGCGTCGACGGTGCGGATGGTCACCGGCTTGTCGCCTGCCCATTCCAGCACCTTGCAGTAGGCATGATACTGCATCTCCTCGTCCGGCAGCGCCTTGCCGAACAGGAACTCCGTCCGCATCAGCCCGACGCCGTCGCAGGTCGAGATGTCGATGCCATCGACGTCGGAAGGGTTGGCGATGTTGACCTGCACGCGCACGGCGGTTCCCGCCTTGGTCACCGCCGGCCGGGTCAGGAAAGACTGCGCCGCGCCCAGGCGCGCGGCGAAGGAGGACGATGATTGCCGGAAGGCGTAGATCTCGGCCGGTGAGGGCGAGAGCACCATCCCGCCGTGCTCGGCATCGAGCAACGCCATGCCTGCGAGGCTGGCCGGGAAGGTGCCGAGCCCGACCACCATTGGCACGCCGCGCGCACGCGCCAGCATGGCGACATGGCTGGCGGTGCTGCCGGCCCTGAGCGCGATGCCGCCACCGGCGCTCCAGTCGATTTCGAGGAAGCGCGTCGGCGCGATGTCCTCTCCATGGAAGATGGCGCCGAGGGGTGCCGTGGGTTCCCCGTCCTCGCTCAGCGCACGCAGGACCTGGTCGCGTATGTCGCGCAGATCAGCGGCGCGTGCGCGGAAATAGTCCTGGTCTGACGCGTCGTAGCCGGCGATTTCGGCGTCGAGCGCCGCCCGCCATGCGACATCGGCGGCCTGGCCGGAGCCGATCGAGGCGAAGGCCGGCGCGCTCAGCGCATGGTCCTGCAGCATGGCGATATGGAATTCCAGGATGCCGGCGGCATCGCCGTCGGCGGTTTCGATCATTGCGCTGAGCCGGCTTACCGCCTTGCCGATCGCGGTCTCCAGCGCCGCAATCTCCTCCGCCGCGCTCGACTTGCTTGTGTAGGCGGCAGGCGGCCGGTCGAGATCGAACAGCGGCCCTTCGGCATAGCCCGTGGAGGCTGGAACACCCTCAATCCGCATGGCCCGCGTTCCTTGCGGTTCCGGCCACATGCGAGTCCGTCTCAAGCGGACCGGGCATGGTCCGCTTCCTCGTCGAAATCACGCTGCACGAGATCGACCAGCGCTTCGACAGCTTCGCTCGCGCCGTCGCCCCTGGCGCGGATGTACAGCAGCGTTCCCTTAGGTGCCTTGGCCGCCATGACCTTGACGATGCTCTTGGCGTCGAACCAGGGACCGTTGGCGGCCAAGGCCACTTCCACCTCGGCCGCGAACGACTTGGCGAGCTTGGTGAACTTCACCGAAGGGCGCGCGTGCAGACCCACATCGTGGGTGATCAGGACCATGGCTTCGGCGGATGCGGACATGCGGTCGGGTTCCCGTTCATTCACGACGGCGAAAGTTCATGCGCCGTCGCCACCACTTCCTTGAGCGAGGCGCCGCCGGAGGCTTCCGTCGCCGCCATGACCGCGCCCTCGACGATCGGCGCGTTGCACACAACAATCCTGTGCGAGCGCGGTTCGCCGATCATTTCGACCGCCATCTCGCTGTTGGTCTCGGCGCCGCCGAGATCGACGAGGATGGCGACGCCCGCCTCCGACCAGGCCTTGTCGATGGCGCCCATGATCGCCTCGACACTGGTGCCGAGCCCGCCATGGCCGTTTCCGCCGCACCATGCAAGCGGCACTTCGTCGCCGACCATCTGGCGCACCATGTCTGCGGTGCCTTCGGCGACCAGCGGCGAATGCGAGACGATGACGATACCAACGTTGCTCATCAGCGGTCCTCGACGGTTTCAGCGACTGCGCGTACCAGAAGCGCGGTCGAGCGTGCCCCAGCGTCCATATGCCCGATCGAGCGATCGCCCAGGAAGGAGGCGCGCCCGCGCAGGGCCTTCATCGGCACAGTCGCGTCAGCCGCGTGATCGGCGGCATCGGCGATTTCCGTGCCTGTCTTGCCTTGCGCCAGCGCCTCATACACCGGCTGCAGCACGTCCAGCATGGTCTTTTGTCCAGGTTGCGATTTGCCCCGCGCCGCGACCGCCTCGATCGCCCTGCCAAGCGCTGCCGTCAGCGCGGCGCGGTCAGGCGTGCCTGGCAGTTCCTTGCCGAGCGCCATGAACAGCGTGCCGAACAACGGGCCAGAGGCCCCGCCCACGGTCATCACCAGCTTGGTGCCGATCGCCTTCAAAGCGTCCGGCAAGGGCTTCGCGGCGATCGCCTCGGCGTCGGCCCGCACCGCCTCGAAGCCGCGCTTCATGTTCAGCCCGTGGTCGCCGTCGCCGATCGCCTGGTCGAGCCCGGTCAGTTCCTCGGCATGCGCCGCGATCGTGTCCGCCGCCGCCACGATCAAGTTGGAGAAATCGGATGCGGCCATTCTCTGTCCTTCATGCCGGGGCGAACATGGCCGCCACGGCCACAAACACTTCCGCCACCGCGAATGCGCCTGGATCGGCGACGCCGTCAAGCTGGCGGCCGATATAGGCGGAGCGCCCGGCCTTCGCTTTCTGCATCGCGGCGGTGGCCTCCGCTCCATGCCGCGCGGCCGTCGCGGCTGCTTCCAGCCCGCCTGTAT
>NZ_RZOI01000761.1:0-2789 GCF_004022645.1 Mesorhizobium sp. M4A.F.Ca.ET.020.02.1.1
CGGCACCACCTTCGTCTATGTCACGCACGACCAGGAAGAGGCGCTGGTGCTGTCGGACCGCATTGCGGTGTTCAATCGCGGCCAGATCGAGCAGGTCGGCACCGGCCGGCAGCTCTACGACGAACCGGCGACGCTGTTCGTCGGCCGCTTCATCGGCGACTCCACGGTGTTGCGCGGCGAGGCGCGGAGCGACGGCACGAGCACGGCATTGCGCATTGCCGGCGAGACGGTGACGGCGCCGAAGCGCATCAACGGGCAAGCCAACCCGGTGATGCTGCTGCGTCCCGAAAAGCTTGCCATCCGCCGGCCCGGCCAGGATGCCGCAAACGGCGCCAACCGGCTGCCGGGAACGATCGCGGAAGCCATCTATCTCGGCTCGGGGTCGAAATACGAAGTCAAGCTCGCCGACGGTTCGACCGCGATCGTGCGCTCGCCGCTGACCGGCGACAGCTTCGGCCTCGGCGAACCAGTGGAGCTTTGCTTCGATGGTGCAGACGCCAAGCTTCTGGCCGATGACAGCGCGGCAGACACAACGCTGACCTGACCCCGATTGATCCGTTCCAACCAATCCGAAAGTCATCCCATGCAAGCCAAGCGCAACGGCGACATATCGTTCTGGTATGCGGATATCGGCGGAGTTCCCGCGCCCCGGCCGCCCTTGCCCGGCGATATCGAGGCCGATGTCGCGATCGTCGGCGCCGGCTATACCGGCTTGTGGACCGCCTACTATTTGAAGAAGGCGAGGCCCTCGCTGCGCATCGCGCTGATCGAGCGCGAATTCGCCGGGTTCGGTGCCTCGGGCCGCAACGGCGGCTGGCTGTCGGGCGGCTTCACCTGGTCGCGAGAGAAGTATCTCAAGACCTCGACGCGGCAAGGCGTCAGCGCCATGCAGGCGGCGATGGCCGGCTGCGTCGACGAGGTGATCCGGGTGGCGGCCGCCGAAGGCATCGATGCCGACATCCGCCGCGTCGACAATCTGACGGTGGCCACCAATCCGGCGCAGGTCGAACGCGCGCGCGAGGAATGCGAGACGATCCGCGCCTGGGATGTCGATCCGAACCGCGTCGAGATCCTCGATCAAGCGGCGACGCGGGCGCGCATCAATGTCCGCGACGTCCTGGGCGGCTTCGTCGTCCATGGCCAGGCGCGGGTGCAGCCGGCCAAGCTGGTGCGCGGGCTTGCCGCCGCCGTCGAGCGGCTGGGCGTGCCGATCTACGAACAGACGACGGTGACCGCCATCGCCAAAGGCAACGTGACGACCAACCGCGGCACGGTGCGCGCGGAAACCATCATCCGCGCGACCGAGGGTTTCACCGCAGGCATCCCCGGCGAGGAGCGGACCTGGCTGGCCCTCAATAGCGCGCAGATCGTGACCGAGCCGCTATCGCAGGAGCTGTGGCGCGCGATCGGCTGGGAAGGGCATGAGCTTCTCGGCAGTGCCGCCCACGCCTATTGCTACGCCCAGCGCACGCGCGAGGGGCGCATCACCATGGGCGGGCGCGGCGTGCCCTATCGCTACGGCTCGCGCACCGACGTCAACGGCCAGACGCAGCAGGCGACGATCGACCAGTTGCATCAGATCCTGACGACGCTGCTGCCGCAGACGGCGGGCTGCCGCATCGAGCATGCCTGGTGCGGCGTGCTCGGCGTGCCGCGCGACTGGTGCACGACGGTTGGCCTCGATCCGGCGACCCGCATCGGCTGGGCCGGCGGCTATGTCGGGCTGGGTGTCTCGAGCTCCAATCTTTCGGGGCGCACGCTCGCCGACCTGATCCTTGGCCAGGACACGGAGCTTACGCGCCTGCCTTGGGTCAACCGCAAGGTGCGGCGCTGGGAGCCGGAGCCCTTCCGCTGGCTCGGCGTGCACTCGATGTACCAGCTCTACCATCTCGCCGATCGCCGTGAGGCCGCCGGGCTTTCGCACACCTCGAAGCTTGCCGCCCTGGCCGACGCCATCACCGGCCACTAGAGCGTTTCGCAATTCCGGACAGGAAACAGCTGCTCGCTTTTCCTGGAATCGCTTTGACCCATGGAGCCCAACTTGATCGACCTTTCGACCTTCCACGACCTCGCCACGGCCGATATCGGGGCGTTCTCACCCAAGCCGACCTCCATTGAGGGAGGTCAGGTCGAGGCGGTGCGCTCGCTCTTCCGGTCGCCTGACGGGACCATCGATATCGGCATCTGGGAGTGCACGCCCGGCCGCTTCACCGCCGATCGTTCCGGCTCGTCGGAGATCTGCCATATCATTTCCGGCCGCGCTGAAGTGAGCCGTGCCGACGGCAAAATGCGCGAACTCGGACCGGGAGACCTGCTCGTCCTGCCGCAAGGGTGGAAGGGCGAATGGCTGATCCACGAGACGACGCGCAAGCTCTACATGATCCAGAGCGCCGGCTGAATGGCGAGGTCGATCTTCCGAGCCGAAAGACGCAGGTTAGTGATCGATCGGCCCCTTGGGTGAGACAAGGGTCGTGCCGGCAGTAGTCGGGCGCTCGATCATGCGGCGTACGCGCGGCGGCTCCTCGCCACTGTGAAGCGCGCGGATGCGCTCGCCGACCACGGCGTCGGCATGGGTGGCACGCCTGTTGTGACGGATGTACTCGACCCAGGTCGGCGTGTGGTAGTGCTCGATCCAGATGCCTGGATTTTCAAGATCGCGGGCAAGCGTCCAGTTGCGGGCGCCGTCGCGGCGGCGGATGCGCCCGCGTTCGGCCATGGTGGCGAGGAATTCCGGCTCGTCCTCCGAGCGGATGACGTATTCGATCATAATGGCGATCGGGCCGCTGCGC
>NZ_RZOI01000762.1:0-2787 GCF_004022645.1 Mesorhizobium sp. M4A.F.Ca.ET.020.02.1.1
TTGCGATACCCCTCCAGCTCCGGATCGAGGTCGACCCGCACCGCATTGGTGAACACGCAGGTCGCCACCATGATGCCGGCAAAGGCGGCGAGGTTGACCAGCAGCGTGTCATCATAGCGCGCCTTGAGCGCTGCCCAGAGCTCATCCGGAATCGCATTGGCATCGGCGGCGACCGCCTTGCCGAAGGCGATCAGCAGCGTCTCGTCGGCGGTGGGCTCGATTGCCTCTGGATCGAGACCGCCATCCATCAGCGCGCGGCGGAAGAAGGTGACGGGAACCTCGGCGCGCATTGTCTCCGAGATCGCCATCGAAAGCAGCCAGATGGCACGGTCGTCCAGCGTAGGCTTGAGCAGATCGCGCAGCGTGAACCATTCGGCATAGATGCGGTGAGCGGCCGGCGAATTGAGCAGGATGCGCTTCATGTTGGTCATGCGCCCGCGCAAGCTGAGCTCCCTGTCGTGCTCGGCGCGGATTTCTTGCGACGCCGTCGCGTAGTCGATAGGCGGGATCATGGCCATGGGAAACGGTCCCCTCACCCCAGCGACGTGTGCAGTTCGGGGGAGGCGCGCAGCGTGTTGGAGACGGTGCAGATCGCCTCGGCATCCTCGATGATGCGCTGCTTGGTCGCCGTGTCGAGATCGCCGGAAATATCGAGCCTGATGCTGAAGCGGACGATGCGGGACGGCTCGTCCGCCGCCTTCTCGCCGCCGACCTCGGCGCGCACCTCGCCAAGCTGCGCGGCGACCCCAAGGCGCGTGGCAGCGATGCGGGCGCTGAGCACCATGCAGGCGGCGAGCGAGGCGTGCAACAGATCGAGCGGATTGAAGCCCGGCGCGCTCGCGCCGGTCACGATATCGACCGCGCCGCCGGTCGGCGTGGTGACAACCGGCAGGCCGCCGGGTTGCAGGACGGCCAGCGCGCCGGTCGCTCGGGTTCTGATCTTCAGCTCGCTCATCGTATTTCCTCTGGCGTGCCAGGGTTGGTGGACAGCTCAAAGATGCTGCCAGATTGCCTTCAGCGGCGAGCCGATTGCCTGCTCGATCCTGCGCAGCTGGTCGACCGCCAATGAGGTCTCTCCGGGATTGACGACCGTAAGCGCGCAGCTGCCGAATGCGGCAGGCCATACGTAGCGCAACTCGTTGAGTGAGGTCGGCCTTTCGCAGCAAGGCGTTACGACAGCAAGGTCTTTAAAGCCAGATGCAGCCGCCCGGTCCATCGCCTCGCCCCACCAAGCCTCGAGGTCACTGCCGCATAGCGGGCAATTGATGCTTTCCGTGTTCGCTCCGGCGTCGAAGAATGTGACCCCCTCCTCGGATTCAACGCCGATATGTTCGGCGCGTGGAAACAATCCACGCGCGATCGTCACCGCCTCGCTGGCTGCCGCTTCGCCGGGGCGCCAGTGCGGATCATACGAAACCAATCGCAGGTAACTGTCGGACATCCCCCTTCCTGGAGCAGGAAGGGTGTTCAAAGCAAGGTGTTTCGGCCGGATTCCAGCCTCTCTATTTCAGCGCCCGCAGCACATGCTTCTGGATCTTGCCCGATGCGGTGCGCGGCAAAGTCTCCACGGCCAAAAATTCCTTCGGCACCTTGTAGCGGGCGATGCGCGCGGCGCAGTGGCCGGCGAGCGCCGCCGGGTCGAGAGAACAACAGGCGCGCAACACGACGAAGGCGCGGCCGACCTCGCCCCAGCGTTCGTCGGCGATGCCGATCACAGCCGCCTCGTCGATGTCGGGATGGGCAAGCAGCGCCATCTCGACCTCGGCCGGGAAGACGTTCTCGCCGCCGGAGATGAACATGTCCTTGCGGCGGTCGACCAAGGTGACGAAGCCGTCCTCGTCGCGCCGCGCCATGTCGCCGGTGCGGAACCAGCCGTCCTCGCTGAAGGCGCGTGCGGTCTCCTGCGGCCGGTTCCAGTAGCCCGGCGTGACGTTGGGGCCGGCGAGCCAGATCTCGCCCGTCTCTCCCGGCGCGACATCGGTGCCGGCGCCATCGACGATGCGCAGTGAAACGGTCGGCGCCGGCAGGCCGGCCGAGCCCGCCTTGCCGGCGATGCGCTCGGCCTCCAGCGGCATGCCGAGCACCGTGCCGGCCTCGGTCATGCCGAAGCCGTCGACCATCGGCACGCCCTGCTCCAGCCACCACAGAACATCCGCGGCAGGGTTCGGCGCGCCGCCGGTGAAGAGCGCCAAGAGCGATGTCCATAGTCGCGGCGCGAACCCGGGATGCTCGCGCAGCATCCTCGCCATCTGCGGCACGCAGAAATAATGGGTGACGCCGAGCGCCGGATCGGCAAGGCGTCGGTTGGTGTCGCCGGGATCGAAGCCGGCGGAAATCAGCACCGTGCCGCCCTTGAGCAAAACGGGGCGAAGATTGGTGATCAGGCCGATGACATGGAACATCGGCGCGTCGCAAAGGAAGACGCTGTCATGGCCAACGCGGCCGATGACGCCGAAATTGACGGCGGTGGCGAAGGCATTGGCTTCGGTGACGTTGACGCCCTTCGGTTGGCCCGACGTGCCGGAGGTGTAGAGGATGATCGACGGCCGGTCGGCTTGCGGCAACGGACGGCGCGGCGCCGGCGCTTGCTCTTCCACCGCTGCCGCGAAGCGCGAGACGGCGAGCGGGGCGCAGCCGGGCGGCGGCGCAAGGTCGGGCGGGGTGTCATGGACCAGAAGCACGGGATCGCAATCGGCAAGGATGGCCTGCCGCTCGGGCGCGGCAAGCCGCCAGTTGACCGGCACGAAGATGGCGCCGAGGCGCATCGCCGCCTGCTGCAGGATGACG
>NZ_RZOI01000763.1:0-2785 GCF_004022645.1 Mesorhizobium sp. M4A.F.Ca.ET.020.02.1.1
GTCTGGTTCAGCCCGGCTATCGCCGTTCGCGCCGCGTCGGCGGCGATCTGCTGGACCGAATGGCTGGCTCCGAAATAGATGCCATATGCAACCATTCCGAGCAGAAGCAGGATGAAAAGCGGCGCCAGCATGGCGAATTCGACCGCCGTTGTCCCGACGGCATCAGCCCGGAAACGAGACCACGAAACATGGCTTTTTGGGTCCTGCAGCATAGTGCGGAGCATGCCAAATCCGCACTGCAAAAACAGAAAACGGATGGAGCAACCGCTAGGTGCAGCAAGTTGAACGTCATGTTTTTGCTTAAGTTGCCGCTGTTTTAGCGATTGCGCGCTAACTTAGCGTCAAGCGTGCACACAGCACGACTCGGTTGAAATCGGATATCTGTCTGTCTAGTGTCCTGCCACCAGCCGCCGGAAGCGATCGGTGGCACGCCCAAAAGCGACCAAAATTGGTTCAGGGGCGTCAACACGTAAAAGGTGTGGCTGAGGGGCCGCGCCGACAGGGAGAACTTCATGCTGAAAAATGTGCTGAAGGCGACGGTGTTCGCCACGACCATGGCCTTGGCCGCGGGCACCTTCTACACGCCGGCTTTCGCCGAGACCGTTTACAACCGCGGATCCGCCGCCGAGGCGGAGACCGTCGATCCGCACAAGACGTCGACGGTCTACGAAGCCGATATCATACGCGACCTGTTCCAGGGCCTGGTCATGCATGACCAGAAGACGAACCTCATCCCGGGCGCCGCGGAAAGCTGGACCGTGTCCGACGACGGCACTGTCTACACCTTCAAGCTGCGCAAGGACGGCCTCTGGTCGGATGGCAGCCCGGTGACGGCGGACGATTTCGTCTATTCGTTCCATCGGCTGGAAGATCCGGCCACCGCTGCCGAATACGCCTCGATGCTCTATCCGGTGAAGGGCGCTGAGGACTTCAACACCAAGAAAGGCAAGGCAGAGGACATGGGCGTGAAGGCGGTGGACGCCAACACGCTGGAAGTGACGCTGAAGGCGCCGACGCCCTATTTCCTGGAGATGCTGACCCACCAGGCGACCTATCCGGTCAACAAGGCCTCCATAGACAAGCTCGGCGCCGACTGGATCAAGCCGGGCAAGCTGGTTTCCAACGGCGCCTATACGCTGGCCGAATGGGTGCCCAACGACCATCTCAAGCTGGTCAAGAATCCGAAATTCTGGGACGCCGGGACCGTCAAAATGGACGTCGTCAACTACATCCCGACTGAGGATCGCTCGTCTGCGATGAAGCGCTTCGAGGCCGGCGAACTCGACAGTTATGGTGACCTGCCGACCGAACAGCTTGCCGATCTCAAGACCAAATTCGGCGACCAGGTCCGCGTCGGTCCGTATCTCGGCACCTATTATTACGCGATCAAGACCGACAAGGCGCCGTGGGACAATGTCGAGCTGCGCAACGCCATCTCGATGGCAATCGATCGCGACTTCCTCGCCGAGAAAGTCTGGCAGAACTCGATGCTGCCCGGCTATTCGATGGTGCCTCCGGGCATCGAGGGATACACGCCGGCAGTGGCCAAATACGCCGACATGCCGCAGATCGACCGCGAGGACGCTGCCAAGAAGATCCTCGAGAAACTCGGCTACACGCCCGAGCATCCGTTGAAGATGGAGATCCGCTACAACACCTCGGAGAACCACAAGAACACGGCGGTCGCCATCCAGGAGCAGCTGAAGCCGCTCGGCGTCGAGGTGACGCTGCTCAACACCGACACCAAGACCCATTACGGCTTCCTCGAGCAGAAGGGTAACTACGACGTCGCCCGCGCCGCCTGGATCGCCGACTATAAGGATCCGGAGACCTTCCTCGGCATCTCGCGCAAGGCGAGCGGCAACAACTACTCCAACTACAACAGCCCGGCCTATGAGGCTGCGATGGACAAGGCAGCCGCCGCCGGCGGCAAGCCCGAGGAACGCATGAAGGAGCTGGCCGAGGCGGAGCGCGTCCTCGTCGACGACGTTGGCCAGATCCCGCTTCTCTACTACAGCTTCCACGACATCGTTTCCTCGAAGCTGCATGGCTTCGACGACAATGTGATGGATATCCATCCGTCCCGCTTCATCTCCAAGGACTGACAAGAAACCTTGGCCGTGCCGCCGCTCCCATTTGGGCAGCGGCGGCCGCGGTCTGTCGTCGTACCGGGCCGAAAGTCGGGTTGGATTTTCGGGAATGCCGGTGCGAAGATCAGATACGCCAGCGTTATGGGTCTTCGTTTGGAGAGCTGTCACCCTGGCTGAAGCGGGGCGCCGATGCTGCGTTATGTCTTCCGGCGGTTGTTGACCGCCATCCCGACGCTATTCGTCATCGTGACGGTGGCGTTCTTCCTTATCCGTGTCGCGCCGGGCGGCCCGTTCAACCAGGAGCGGGGCCTGAGTCCGGAAATAAGGGCCAATCTGGAAGCGCAGTTCGGCCTGGGCGATCCGCTCTGGCTGCAATATGTCCACTATCTCGGTAATCTTTTGCGCGGCAATTTCGGCCCGAGCTACAATATGCCGGATTTCACCGTCACCGAACTGTTCGCCAAGGGGCTGCCTATCTCGGTCCAGCTCGGTTCCTCGGCGCTGCTGCTGGCCTTGCTGCTCGGCAGCGTGCTCGGCACCGTCGCCGCGCTCAACCAGAACAAGCTTGGCGACTATGCCGTGATCGCGCTGGCGACGGCCGGCAGCACGATTCCAACTTTCGTCATCGCGCCGGTGATCCAGCTCCTGTTCGGCCTGACCTGGAAGCTCTTGCCGATCGGCGGCTGGGGCGACGG
>NZ_RZOI01000764.1:0-2784 GCF_004022645.1 Mesorhizobium sp. M4A.F.Ca.ET.020.02.1.1
GGCCCCGAGCACGATCAGCAGGCCGACGATCGACAGGAATGCGATCAAGAGCTTGGTCTGGACGCGCGCCGGCAGCCGGGCAACCCAGCCAACGAGCCGGTTCGTTATGCTATTTGGATTCGTCCAAGAGGCTGACAAGGTCATCCCGGAACTCCTCCAAGTCGAACCGGACGCCAAGATACTGTACTCGCAAGATGCCATTCGGGTCTACGAGCGACGTCAACAAGGTATGGTCGACATCTCCGTTCGCCACCTTCTTCGCGATGACCCCATATTTCCGTCCAACCTCATGGACAATCGCCGGGTCGCCGGTAAGAAACGACCAGCCCTTCAGATCGGCGCCAAAATTGTGCGCATATTCCTTCAAGACATCGGGGGTATCGCGCTCCGGGTCGACAGTGATCGAAACGAAGTCGATCTTCGATCCGAACGTAGAGCCCAGCTTCTCCTGCACGCTGGCCATATGGGCGGTCAGCATCGGGCAGACCTCGGTACAGTACGTATAGATGAATGCAATGGCGACCACCTTGCCGCGGAAGTCGCGCAGCGACACCGGCTTGTGGTCCTGCGATATCAGCGTGAAATCCGGTGCAGTGCCCATCATGGGCAGGCGCTCGCTGTCCCCCGCGTGCGCTGACGCGTCGTGCGCAGAGGTATGCGCAGGCGCAGCGACGAGGGCGAGGAGCAACAACGCGCGCGTCGGCCAGCGGCTCATGTCTTCATCTCGCGCTTGAGCTCCTTAAGGAAACGCCAGTCGGTGCCGCTGGCGATGATCTGCTGTGGGCTCGATTTGATCATGCCCGTCTCCTGCATGCGCAGCGCGTAGAAGCGCATCGAGGCTTCGGCGTCGTAGTCCCGCCAGACGTCGTACCGCGTGTCGCTCAGCGTTTGCAGCGCGTATTCGTAGCTGTCGACGAAACCTCGCTCGACCATCTGCCCTGCACTCCATGCGGGATCCGACGCGCAGAGGTCGGCGCCCTTGACGATCGCCCTGAGCACGCGCTTGGTCGCCACCGGGTACTTGTTCACGTAGTCCGCAGCGGCCGAGGTCATGCAGCAGAAGTGCTGTGACCACGGGCGGTCGATGGTTGTGTTGAGGATCGTGTGGCCGATTTTCTTGGCACGCAGTTGCTGCGTCTCCGGCGGCGTGAAGAGGTATGCATCGAACTTTCCGTCGGCGAAGGCTTCCACCGGCTTGCTTTCCTCGACCCATTCGAAGTCGTTGTCGGGATCCAGTCCGATATAGGCGGCCATCAGGGCAACCAGCACGCGCGACGGCGCATCGATGTCATGCATGCCCACCCGCTTGCCCTTGAGATCCGGGATGCCTTGGATGTTGTCGTTGGCGATCAGCTCGAGACACCCGGAGTGCAGACCGCCAAGCACCTTGATTGGCACGCCGACGTCGATCGACGCGACATGGACCGGCGCGTAGTTCATGCTGAAATCCGTGTCGCCGCGCGCAATCCACACCGCCTGATCGACTTTCTCATCCCCCTGCACGTAGCGGACGTCGGTGAAGCCCTCCGCTTTGAGGAGCTCTCCGGCCAGGTACATCCCTGCCCAGCAATAGGCACCATCGATCCACCGCGGCAAGCGAACGGAGGTCGTTTCAGGGGGTGCCTCGGCCCAAGCGTCAGTCGTTGCGCCGATGAGACCTGCAGCGCCTGCTGCCGCAGCACCGGCCATGAAGTGGCGACGGTTCTGGATGATTTGCATGGGGTTCTTCCTCGCGTTGAAAATGGCACGGGGCTCGCTGCCTAGTCAGGTCTTCAGCTCGTGCTTCAGTTCGTTGAAGAAACGCCAGTCGGTGCCTTGGGCCAAGAGCTTTTGGGGGGTGCTCTTGAGCATCCCGACCTCGCGGAGGCGCAAGGCGTAGAAGCGCAGGGTGTCCTCAGCGCTATACTCACGCCAACCGTAGGGGATCGCCTTGATGACCTGGAGGGCATGGTCATAGCGCTTAGTATAGCCCTGCTCCACCAAGAACTGGGCGGACTGCTCGGGCTCGCTGGTGCAGAAATCCGCCGCTTTCAAGATGGCGCGGAGGGCGCGTTTGGTGGCCACCGGATTCGTGCGGACGAACTCCCGGTTCCCCGCCAGCATGCAGCAGAAGTATTGCGACCAGGGCCGGTCCACGGTGCTGCTAATCACTACATGGCCGATCTGCTGCTCCCGCATCTCCTGCGGTTCGGGGGGAAAGCCCAGATAGGCGTCGATCTTCCCCTCACTTAGGAGCCGGATGGACTCGGGGCCCGGATGCGTGACGAAGTGTATGTCCGTATGGAGGTCCAGGCCCACATAAGCCGTCATACTGGCGAGGAAGACGTATCGGCTGGAATCCAGCGACGGCACAGCCACGGTCTTCCCCTTGAGGTCGCGGATTGCTTGGACGCGATCGGTCCCGAACAGCTCAAAGCAGCCGACGTGGAGACCAGCCAGGATGACGATCGGATCCCCAGCCTCCAGGTGGAGAAGGAGCGGGGCGGCGAAATGCGCACTGAGGTCGGCTTCACCGGAGGCGAGAGCCGGCGCGATGTCTGCGGTCCCCCTCTTTTGGAGGTAGTGCACCTCGGTGAACCCTTCGCTTCGCAGCAGTTCTTCGGCTACATACTGGGGGGCCTGGCAGATGCTAGGAATCCGGATGAGCCGGATCCGCGTCGTCTCAGGTGGTGGCTCGGCAGCGGCTCGTCTGGGGTGCCAGCCCCGAAGCCCCGCCGTCCCCGCCAGCGGTATCCCACGCCGGAACCTCCGTCGGCTGAAACGTCCGGCGCATTGGGGACGCAT
>NZ_RZOI01000765.1:0-2784 GCF_004022645.1 Mesorhizobium sp. M4A.F.Ca.ET.020.02.1.1
GCGTGTAGGCATCGACGAAGGCGATCGATTGCATCTCCTTGATGTCGGCGCCAGCCGCGAAGGCCTTCTCGGAACCGGTGATGATGATCGCGCCGATGCCGGCATCGGCGCCGAACCCGCTCATCGCCGCGACCACCTCCGCCATGACCTGGGAGTTCAGCGCGTTGAGCGCCTTCGGCCGGTTCAGCGTGATCAGCCCGACCTTGCCGCGCGTTTCCACGATGATTGTTTCATAGGTCATGGCATCGCCTCCTCGTTCCGATTGAGGGATCGGTCTAGCTCACCGCTGACAGGTCCGGCAATAGAAGGTCGAGCGGCCGCTCTGCACGATACGCTCGATATGGCCGCCGCAGCCGGGCTTTTGGCATGGCTCGCCCTCGCGGTCGTAGGCCGCGAAGGAATGCTGGAAATAGCCGAGCGACCCATCGGACTGCACATAGTCGCGCAGCGAGGAGCCACCAGCGGCGATCGCATCGGCGATGACCGACCGGATCGCTTCGGCCAGGCGCTCGCTTCGCTCCCTCGCCTTTTTGCCGCCTCCGGCGATTGTGCCCGCCTCGCGCAGCGGCGACAGGCCGGCGCGCCACAGCGCTTCTGATACATAGATATTGCCGAGTCCCGCGATCAGCCGCTGGTCGAGCAGCGCCGCTTTCAATGGCGATCTGCGGCCGGCGAGCAGCGAAGCGAGCAGGGCGCCGTCCAGCGCATTGCCGGTCGGCTCGATGCCTAGGCCGGTCAGCATCGGATGAGTGTCTGGCGCGCCTTCCGCAAACAGCATGAAGCCGAAACGGCGCGGATCGTTGAAGATCACCCGCGAGCGGGTACCCGCGGGAGATTCGATGTCGAACACGACATGGTCGTGCGCCGAATTCTTCGAGCGCTCGTGATGGAACGCGCCGGGCGTTTCGCCTTCGGCGGTTTCGATGCGGAAGGAGCCCGACATGCCGAGATGGCAGATCAGCACCGGACCGCCATCGACATGCATGGTGAGGTACTTGGCCCGCCGGCCGAGCGCGGTGATGGTCTTGCCGGTTAGCCGTTCGGAGAAGCGCGCGGGAAATGGAAACCTGAGATCGGGCCGGCGCGCTTCGACCCTGACCAGGCGAGCGCCTTCCAGGACCGGCTGCAGCCCGCGCCGGACGGTTTCGACCTCAGGCAGTTCGGGCATGGCCGCCCATCGCCGCATAAAAGGAGGTGCCGTGACGGCCGGGCGCCAGCCCGAGATGCTCCGCGACGGTCTCGCCGATATCGGCGAAAGTCGGTCTGAGGCCGATGTCGCCGCCCGCGAGCCCAGGTCCGGTGCCGATCACCGGGATGCGCTCGCGCGTATGGTCGGTGCCGCGCCAGGTCGGATCGTTGCCATGGTCCGCGGTGAGGATGAAGAGGTCGCCTTGCTTCAATTTCACCAGCGCTTCGGGCAGGCGCCGGTCGAACGCCTCGAGCGCCGCGGCATAGCCGGCGACGTCGCGCCGATGGCCGAACTCCGTGTCGAAATCGACGAAATTGGCAAACACCAGGTCGCCGTCGCCGGCCTCGTCCATCGCGCCGAGCGCCTTGTCGAACATCGCCATGTTGCCGGCGGCCTTGCGCACCTCCGAGATGCCGCGATGCGCGAAGATGTCGCCGATCTTGCCGACCGCGATGACCTTGCTGCCGCGCCCAGTCAGCCGGTCGAGCAGGGTCGGCTCTGGCGGCGGCACCGCATAGTCGCGGCGGTTATATGTCCGTTCGAAGGTGGCGACGCTTTCGCCGACGAAAGGCCGGGCGATAACCCGGCCGATGTTCAGCGGATCGGCCAGCCTGCGCACCGTCTTGCAGAACTCGTAGAGCCGTTCGAGGCCGAAATGCGTTTCGTGCGCGGCGATCTGCAGGACGGAGTCGACCGAGGTGTAGCAGATCGGCTTGCCGGTGCGGATATGCTCCTCGCCGAACCGCTCGATGATCTCGATTCCGCCCGCATGGCAGTCGCCCAGAATGCCGGGCACCTTTCCCTCCCGGATCATCGCCTCGGTCAACGCAGCCGGAAAGGCGGGCACTGTCTCGGGGAAATAGCCCCAGTCGAAGCGCACCGGCAGGCCGGCAATTTCCCAGTGGCCGGACGGCGTGTCCTTGCCGCTGGAGATTTCCTGCGCCGCGCCGTGAAGGGTCGCGGCAAGCGGTTCAGTGCCGCCATTGTCGAAGTGGAACCCCGTCGCGGTTTCTGCCGCGCGGGCAAGCCCAAGCGACATCATGTTGGGCACGGCGAGCGGTCCGCGGCGCAAGCCTTCGCGGTCCGCGCGACCCTGGGCGCAGGCGAGTGCAATGTGCCCGAACGTGTCGGCGCCGGCATCGCCATAGCGGGCGGCATCGGCGGCGCCGCCGATGCCGAAAGAGTCGAGGACGAAGAGGAAAGCGCGCGCCATCAAAGGGTCATGTTGCCTGTCTGCGGCCCCAGACATAGGGTTCCGCATCGCCATTGGCAATTCGGAAACCAAACGGCAACCGCTCGGCGCGATAGTCGGGCGAGGTGGGATGCCGGCACAGGCGGGGCAGGGATGAGAAGGCGCGGCGGATTTTCGGCAAAGCCTTCCTTCAAGGCATGGATGGCTGCTCTGGCGTTGCTGGCCGCATCCTGGCCGGACACGGCCAGCGCCGACTGGCGCGACGACATCGGCACGTTCCGCATCGGCATCGTCGCCGAACCGGGTGGTGGCAACACCGTTCCGGGCCTGGCGCTGCTGACCGACGCCTATACGAAGGCACTGGGCATGAAGGCGGAGTTCGTCGTCGCGCGCGACTACCAGG
>NZ_RZOI01000766.1:0-2776 GCF_004022645.1 Mesorhizobium sp. M4A.F.Ca.ET.020.02.1.1
CGACCCGACCGTGCTGGCCGTCGCCAGCATTCTCATCGCCATTTCGGCTTGTCTGCTTTTGCTGCTGAACGTCGTTCAGCATCGATCGGCCATGCAGCTGGGCTGACAGGCCCCACTGGCTTCGGGTGGGGCCAAACACGACGGAACTTTGAAAGGAAGACAGCGTGAATTTAACTCGCAGAAAAGCCCTGGGACTGGCCGTTGGCTCCGCCGTGCTGGCCAACGCAGGAAAAGCGTTGGCGGGACAAACCGCATCTCCCGAGCGGCGAAGCCTGGACCAACTCCACAAGGCGGCGATCGCCGAGGGCGGGCGGGTCATCGTCTATGCCGGCGGAGACACTCCCGGTCAGCAGGACGGAACCAAGAAGGCGTTCGAGAAACGGTTTCCCGGAGTCGTGCTCGACGTGGTCGTGGACTATTCGAAGTTCCACGAAGCGCGCATCGACAACCAGATCGCGACGAAAACGCTCGTTCCCGACATTGTCCAGATCCAGACCCTGCAGAACTTCCCGCGCTGGAAGAAGCGAGGGGTGCTCCAGCCCTACAAGCCTATCGGCTGGGACAAGGTCTATGGCGCTTTCAAGGATAGCGACGGCGCCTATACCGGCGTGTTCGTCGACGCGTTCTCCAACCTGGTCAATTCAAAGCTGCTCCCGGATCAGGCGACGTGGCCGCGCGAGGTCAAGGACTATCTGCGCCCCGAATTCAAGGGCAAGATCGTGCTGACCTATCCGACCGACGACGACGCGGTGCTGTTCTGGTTCAAGCAGGTCGTCGACAAATACGGTTGGGACTACGTGGATGCACTGGGCAAGCAGGAGCCGATCTATGTGCGTGGCACGCAGGCGCCGACGGACATGGTGGAGGCCGGCCAGGCCACCGTCACCTTCTCGACCGACGGCGGGCTCGTGCCGTTCCCGGACACAGTCTCCCGTTTCGTGCTGCCGATGGAGGACCCCTTCGTCGCCTGGCCGCAGCAGGCTGCCATCCTCAAAGGGGCAAAGCATCCCGAGGCCGCGAAGCTCTATCTGAGCTGGCTGCTCGACAAGGATACGCAGACGAACGTCTGGTACATGTGGTCGGTGCGCACGGACATCGCGCCGCCGGAAGGCTACAAGCCGATCTGGGAGTACAAGAACGGCGATCCGACCGCTTTCGGAAAGTTCCTTGCCGATCGCGCGGCCGTCGAAAGCTTCCGTTCCCAGATAGGGCTCTATCTGGGCGAGGCAAAAGGCGAACCCTCGCCGGGTCACCTCGGACTGCACCCTGACAAGGCGCTGCCGCACTAACGGTCCGACCATCGACCTCGATGCCGGCGGATTATCGCATAGGCCAAGCGTCTGCGAAGCAACAGGTGAGCCATGAATATCGCCGTCATCTGCGGAAGCCTTCGCAAGGGCTCGTTCAATATGATGCTGGCGCGGAACCTCGCCGCGCTGGCTCCAGGCGACATGCGGCTCACGCTGCTGGAATGCCTGCAACTCTTTCCGCACTACTGCGCCGATATCGTGGAAACGCCCGAGATCGTCACGAGATGGGTTGACGCCATCGCAGCCGCGGATGGCGTCATCATGGTATCGCCCGAATACAACCACTCCGTCCCGGGCACACTCAAGAATGCGCTCGACTGGATTTCCCGAGATCCCAGCAAGCCTTTCGCCGGCAAGCCCGTTGCCCTTCAGTCGGCTTCTACAGGGATGCTCGGCGGCGCGCGCATGCAATACCACCTCCGTCAGATCATGGTCTTCTTCGACGCGCGCTTGCTGAACAAACCTGAGCTGTTCGTCAGCCACGCCGCCTCCAGATTTGCCGCCGACGGGATCCTTCGCGACGAAAACACCGCTGAGGCGATAGCGGCGCATTTGGCCGCCTTTCGGCTGTTCGTGCGCGACCATCAACCTGAAAGGCCGTGGGACCCGAATGACGTTCAACAGGCGGGCACTGGCGAACCCATCGTCTGAAGGCCGGCAGTCTTGACATATCGAAGCATTTACTTAACGAGCTAAGTGCTTCGACTGGATGCGCTACATTCGACGATGGGAACAGGAGGACACGATCCATGCAACTCAAGGACAAGACGCTATTTCGGCAAGCTGCCCTGGTCGGAGGGTCATGGGTCGAGGCCAATGCCGCCAACGCCATTGAGGTCAGCGATCCTGCCTCAGGCGAGGTGATCGGTATCGTTCCCAAGCTGGGGGCTGCGGAGACGAGAGCCGCCATTGCGGCCGCCGAGAGGGCTCAGAAGCAATGGGCGGCGCGCACCGCCAAGGAACGAGCCGGTATCCTGCGTCGCTGGTTCGAGTTGATGATGGAGAACCAGGACGATCTTGGGCGCATCCTGACCTACGAGCAGGGCAAGCCGCTGGCCGAGGCGAAAGGGGAAATCGCCTATGGCGCCAGCTTCATCGAATGGTTCGCGGAAGAGGCACGCAGGATCTATGGCGATATCGTTCCAGGGCATCAGCGGGACAAGCGCATCCTGGTGATGAAGCAGCCGATCGGCGTGGTCGCGGCGATCACACCCTGGAACTTTCCGAACGCGATGATCACGCGCAAGGCCGGCCCCGCGCTCGCCGCCGGTTGCGCCATGGTGCTCAAACCCGCTTCGCAAACGCCATTTTCGGCGATTGCTCTTGGCATCCTGGCGGAACGGGCCGGTCTGCCCGCCGGACTGTTCAGCGTCATCACGGGCTCGGCCCGCGAAATTGGCGGGGAAAAGACCAGCAACGCCACCGGGCGAAAACTCACCTTTACCGGTTCCACGGAGATCGGCGCC
>NZ_RZOI01000767.1:0-2775 GCF_004022645.1 Mesorhizobium sp. M4A.F.Ca.ET.020.02.1.1
ACCCCGAAATCACGGCCGCCAATACGACAGCGAGCGATCTCATTTCGTCTTGATCCGGGGATCTGCCCACATGCCGTAGCCGCCACCCCGGCCAATCTTTTCTGCCTGCTCAAGATCGGGCCGCGCGAGGCCTCCGCCCGGCTTCCTGGCAAGTCGATGCGTGCCGAGCGATACCAATTGCTCCTCGAACATGTCGACCGTGTCGAGACTGCCGGGGTAGTTGTAGTAGCCGTAACAGGTCGCGTCCTGGATAGGCGCGTTGGCTTCGCTGACGAAGGCGCGGCAATAAATCACCTTTGGCGACTTCAACAGTGTCTTGAGTCCCTGCTCGGCATAGTCGGCGCAGCTGCCGGCGAAGTTCTCGCGACGGTTCACCATGTCGCCCTCGCAGGGCTCGATACCGAAGAGGTGGACGGTGACCTTGTCGTCGACCGCGAAATCGGTCGGCGAAACCGCCTTGAATCCGCTGGCGGAGGCGAACCCCTTGCGGTCCGTGACGCCGCCCTTGCCGTCGTAATATTCGATGACCAGCACGGTTTTCCCAGGTGCGGCGAGCGAACGGATATAGGCCTGGTCCACGGGACTCGCGGCAAGCGCCGGCATGGCCATCAAAAGGGACAGACCAAGGCTGCTGAGGCAACGTTTCATAGGGGCCGTTTTCCTCGGTTGCGGGCGGCGGGGCGAATTGCAATGTGCTCTTTTCGCATTCTCGACGCAAGAAAAAATCATAGGCAAATTGACATTCTTTTTTATCTGACATACCGATTCCTGCATTCGACGTTCCTGCCTCGGATGATCTGGAATGGCCTTGTCACGTTTTCACTCGCAAGTTTTGCACTACGTCGCGCCAGTCCTGCTCGCGACCATAGGAATGCATTCCGCCGGCTCGGCACTCTCGGCAGAACAAAGGCATGAGACTGCGCAATCTACCGTCAGGTCCACTCAAACTGCTGGTCCAGAGACCGATTCCGAAGCAGTGGACAGCGTCTTTCGCAATCGTTGGCTCGATGGTGCCCGGCAATACGTTGTTTCCGCAGACGGCAAGCTTCAAACGGCAGATGGTTCGCTTGGTGACGTCGAGGTGGGAAATGCGACGATTGCCGGGACTGCCAATGATGGCTCTGGCCAGCAGAGTCAATTTGACCTTTCTACAATCAAGCCTGCATTGCCATGTGGCCCATCACCTCTAACGGCAGCGGAAATTGCTCGTCTGGTGGTCGAGGCGGCACAAAAGTACCGGGTCGATCCCGCTTTCGCGCTCGCCGTTTCGACGGCCGAGAGCCGTCTGGATCGCGATCGCAATTCGCCCAAGGGCGCTCGCGGGCCGATGCAGCTCATGCCTCCGACCGCAGATTTTCTCGGGGTCACCGACATTTGCGATCCCGCTGAGAACATCGACGGTGGGGTCAGGTTGTTGAAGTCGCTGTTCGAGACCTACCGGAATCCGCTGATCGTCGCGGCTGCCTACAATGCGGGCGAGACCAACGTCCAGAAGTACGGGGGCGTGCCGCCATTCCCGGAAACCGTCCGCTTCGTCGCCGAGGTGATCAATCGCCAGATCGGACTGCCCCTGCCAAGGGCAAAGGACCAAGGCACGAAGGGGACTTTGACCCAGAGAATTGACGACGACGCCGCGGCCGGCGTGCTTGCCAATGCCACACCGCGCCAGTGGGTTGGCGGTGTCATGCAATTCTAGAAGGAGACCGACATGAAGAACCACATCCTCTCGCATTTGGGGTCGCCCGCCGCTCGGCCCGCGTTGCTTCTGCTGATGGTTGCGGCATTGGCGGTCACAGCTGCCGAGCCGGCGCTCGCCCAACAGACATCGGGCGCGTTCGCACCGCTGGAAACGGCCGTCCAGATGATCGTCGATTTCATCACTGGACCTTTCGGGCGGCTGCTGGCGATCATTGCTGTGATCGGTCTCGGCTTCCTCGCCTTTGCCGGGCGGCTCTCCTGGTTTACGGCCGGCGCTGTCGTGATCGGTATCGGCCTTGTCTTCGGCGCCCCAGCGATCGTCGACCAGATGATCTCGGCGGTTGGGAAGTGAGCCATGAGCGACCTCTCCGACGACAGGCCGTATCTTACGCCGCTGGTCATCGGCCTAACGCGGCCGCCGATGATGTGGGGCATACCGCTCACTGCCTTCTATCTGATCATCGGCCTCACGCTGATCACTTTCCTGGTGACGACCAGCTTCTGGGCCGCGACGATAGCGCCCGTCGCCTATCTGGCGCTCTTCGCACTCACCAGCCGCGATATCCGCATCCTTGACCTCGCCCAGGTGGCTGGTCGCCGCACACCGCGGACGCCGAACAAGCTGTTCTGGGGCACGAACTCTTACGGGCCATAACCATGCTTACTGTCGTTGCCGACGAACTGGGTTTCGGACGTGAGCGCCGCCGCGAACGGTCGATCGCCTCGCACATCCCTTACATGCGCCACCTTTCCGATACCGTCATCGGTCTCGAAAGTGGTGCCGTTCTCAGCGTCATCAAGCTCGATGGGTTGTTCTTCCAAACCGAGGACCAGGCCGAGCTCAACATGCGCGCCAGCGTGCAGAACACCTTGATCCGCGCGCTCGGATCAAGCCGCTATTCGCTCTGGTCGACGGTGATCCGCAGGCAGGTCAAGCCGGAGCTCGGCGGCTCGTTCTCCGATCGCTTCTGCGACCTTCTCAATCAGCGCTACTCGGCGGTGCTTAGCGAGAAGCGCATGTTCGCGAACGAACTCTATTTGACGATCGTACGGACCGGCATGCGCGGTCCCTTAGGA
>NZ_RZOI01000768.1:0-2774 GCF_004022645.1 Mesorhizobium sp. M4A.F.Ca.ET.020.02.1.1
GACCAGAACCACCAGTGGCACCAGCGGCAGCACCTGCAGCAGCAGCCAGTGCGCCCATTCCAGCATCGGGTTTGCCGGCGCCGGGACGAACCAGTGGATCGCCAGGAACAGGGTTGCGAAAACCGGCCAGCCGAGCCGCATCCAGCGCGGCAGGTCAGCGCCCCTGGCGCGGCGCGACGCAAGCAGCGCGCCGCAGGCCAGCGCGTCCATCGAGGCTGGCGGCAGCAGATCGCGGGCAAGTGTCGGCACTGCGGTCACCGGCCAATAGAAGCGGTAGGCGAGCGACAACAAGATCACGCCAGTGACGATCGCCTCGATGCGCCGGCGCGGCGCCAGAAGCACGATCAGCGGCCAGGCGAGATAGAATTGCTCCTCGATGCTGAGGCTCCAGAAATGGCAGAGCAGCCAGGGCGTCCACTCGTTGCGCAGCGCGTACCAGAAATTGGAGAGATAGAGCGCGTGCCAGATAAGCGAGCCCCGGGAATGTTCGAGGTCGGTCAGCCAGACCAAGCCCAGCACCGCGAAATAGGGCGGGAAGATCCTGAGCATGCGCCGGATGTAGAAGGCCCGCAGCGCCGGCCCCGCCTCGTACGCGGCGGCGTCGCGCGCGTCGATGAGCAGCCGCGTGATCAGGAAGCCGGACAGCACGAAGAACAGCCTGACGCCGAGATGGCCGACAAAAGAAGCCCCGCCGGGCGCCAGGAAGTGGGCATAGAGCACCATCGTCACCGCGACGGCGCGCAGCGCATCGAGCTGTATGTCGCGGGCGTTTGCCATCAGCCGCGTCCGCCGGCGTATTCCGCTGAGGCTGGATTGATATCGATGCCGGTCAGCAGAAGGCCCAAACTGCTCAACTCCTCCACGGCATATTCGCAATAGCTAACGAATGTAACATGGAATGCTGCGCCGCAACACAAAATGTTTACCATCTTGAAATAAAATCGTGATCGCGGCGCCGACAAAAGGCGCAAATTCGCCAAGTTTTCGCCATTTTTGCCAATTGCGCCCCAGTGCGTCGGGGTGTCGTGCAAGAAATCCGACGCTTGTTCTGTTAGTCTAGAAGTATTCATCGGGTTGTGTTCTGGGTAAGAGGCGCGCAACTTTCGCGAGTGCTTATTTGATATTTGATGAAAATCTCCGGATGATTGGCCTTGGGCGAATGACTCAGGGCAGTGCGACATTGTGCGGTGCAGCAAGATATGGTGCGAGATGGCGCGATAGGCTGGGTTTCCACGCATTCCCGACCTTCGGCCGAGCCGCCTCTTCGCCGAGCTCGCCCAGACATGCAAAGCGAGCCGAAGTTACGAGCATCCCGCCGAGCGAGCTATAACATATGTTGTCGCGCGGACCGGAGGCGTGGCGACGGTCGCCTCCTTCAGCACGCCATTCGCAATGAGACAGTATTTGGCGGCGCGGTCATGGATCCGCGCGGCGCTCCCGATCGAGCATGAGCGCAATGATTGAGCCGGCGCAGGTCGCGACCAGGATCGAGACCCAGGTGACGCCTCGCGATTGTGGCTCGGTTTCGGCGGCCGTGACGGCCTTGTTCGCGGCAGCGTCCTGCGCCACGACGGGACCCATGTCCGGCCTCGTCCCGCGGCGGATTGAATAGGCGCGCGTCAACTCGGCGCCGAAGAGGAAGATCTGCGAAGAATAGTAGACCCACAGCAGCGTGACGATCAGGCCGCCGGCGGCGCCGTAGGATGAGGCGATCGTGCTGGCGCCCAGATACCAGCCGATCGCAGATTTACCGACGGTGAAAAGCGCCGCCGTCACCAGCGCGCCAAGGCCGACATCGCGCCACGCCAGCGACCGATCCGGCAAAAGCTTGTAGATGGCGGCGAACAGCACCGCCGTCAGAACGAACGACAGGATCGTGTTCAGCACGCTGGCTATCGCCTCGCCAAACGGCAGATACGCATTCAGCGTCGCAGCCAACGCCGAGATCGCCGCGCTGGCGATCAAGGAAACCAGCAAAAGAAAGCCCAACGCGGCCACCAGCCCGAGGCTTGCGGCGCGTGCCCGCACGATTCTCGATAAGGACGTGTCGGTTGGCTCGACTTTCCAGATGGTGTTGAGCGCGAGCTGCATCTCGCCGAAAACCCCGGATGCGGTGGCGAGCAGCGTGACCAGTCCGACTATGGCGGCCCATGTTCCGCTTGTCTGGTTCGACGCCGACTCCAGCGTGGCGCGGAATAGCTCCGCGCTCTGCGCGCCCATCAGTCCGGAGATCTGCGCCGACAATGCAAGTTCCGCCGCCTGGTGCCCAACCACGATCCCGGAGATTGCCACCACGATCAGCAGGATGGGCGCCAGCGAGGTTGCGGCATAGAAGGCGAGAGCTGCCCCCCGGCTCAAGGCATTGTCGTTGACGAAGCCGGTGGCGCTTTCTTTCAACAAGGCCCAGATCATCGCCATCAACGCCTCGATGTCCCGCGTACCGGCCACCGCTCCCGCCACGTCGTCAAGGCAGCCAGCTCCCGGTCTTCGCCTTGCGCGCGGCGGCGCGGTTCTGACCAGCGGCCGCCCTTGTCTTGGCGTCCTTGGAATGTCTTGGCGTCCTTGGAATGCGCGGCGATCGCCGGGCCGGCACCGGTCGCATTGCGCATTTCGCCGCTCTTCCCGGCCGGCGGCTGCTTTTCGATCAGGCCAGGAATAGTATTTCCGAAAAGGCCCATGGCAGATCTCCTTGGCACGCCGGCCTGAGCGTTAATCTGCCGCCTTTCGTTTTGTTCCCGAGGCAACCGAACCGCCATTGGGGCATTGAAGGCAAC
>NZ_RZOI01000769.1:0-2761 GCF_004022645.1 Mesorhizobium sp. M4A.F.Ca.ET.020.02.1.1
CAGGCGGCATCCATGCTCGTGGCGGCCTATCGCGCCGGCAAGCTGCCGCACGCATTGATCCTTGCCGGGCCGGTCGGCATCGGCAAGGCGACGCTGGCCTTTCACCTTGCGCATCATCTCCTAAGGCATCCGGCCTTCGAGCGGGCGCCGGAGACGATCGCCCAACCTGACCCGGCCTCATCCTTGTTTCGCCAGATCGCCACGGGGGCGCATCCTTCGGTGCTGCACCTGACCCGGCCGGCCAACGACAAGACCAAGAGCTTCAAGACGGTCGTCACCGTGGACGAGATCCGCAAGGTCAGCCGCTTCCTGTCGATGACCTCGCACGACGGCAGCTACCGCATCGTTATCGTCGACCCGGCCGACGACATGAACACCAATGCCGCCAATGCCTTGCTGAAGAATCTGGAGGAGCCGCCGGCGCGCACGCTGTTCATCCTGATCGTGCATGCGCCGGGCAGCCTTTTGCCGACCATCCGGTCGCGCTGCCAGATGGTGCGGCTGACGCCGCTCGGCGACGAGGAGTTGATGACCGTTCTGCAAGGCATCGAGCCGCCGCCACCCGAGGAGCCGGCTGCGCGCGCGGCACTTGCGGAGCGGGCAGGCGGCAGCGCCCGCAACGCGATCCTTCTGACCCAATATGGCGGGCTGGAGATCGCGGCCGCGCTCGACGCCCTGGTTGCGGCGAGGAAGGGCGACGTCGCCGGCGCCCACCGGCTTGCCGAGGCGGTTGCCGGCCGCGACCAGGCGATCCAGTTCGACATCTTCAACCGACACGCGCTTGACCTGTTGTCCTCACGCGCCAGCGAGGCGGCACTCGCCGGCGATCTGGCGCGGGCCAAAGCCCTGTCCGAAGCTTGGCAGGAAGCCCAGAACGCTATATCTGAGACCGAGACCTACAATCTCGACAAGAAGCAGCACGCTCTGATCATGATCGACCGCCTGAATTCTGTGATGCGAATGTGATGGCCCGCTCGGGATGGCAATCGCCATGCCGATAGGATATCCACCCCCACAACTCACATTCAGACTTTCATGACGGTTCATTCATGTCACGCGACACATTCTACATCACGACGGCGATTTCCTACCCGAACGGCAAGCCGCATATCGGCCATGCCTATGAGCTGATCGCCACCGACGCGCTTGCCCGCTTCCAGCGCCTCGACGGCAAGCAGGTGTTCTTCCTGACCGGCACCGACGAGCACGGCATCAAGATGCTGCAGACGGCGCGCAAGGACGGTGTCACGCCGCGCGAGCTCGCCGACCGCAACTCGGCCGAGTTCAGGCGCATGGCGACCGTGCTCAACGCCTCCAACGATGACTTCATCCGCACCACCGAGGAGCGACATTACGCGTCCTCGCAGGCGATCTGGAAGGCGATGGCCGCCAATGGCGATATCTACAAGGGCGGCTATGCCGGCTGGTATTCGGTGCGCGACGAGGCCTATTACGGCGAGGAGGAGACCGAGCTGCGCGCCGACAATGTCCGCTACGGGCCGCAGGGGACGCCGGTCGAATGGGTCGAGGAAGAGAGCTATTTCTTCCGGCTTTCGGCCTATCAGGACAAGCTCATCGCGCTTTACGAAAGTCAGCCCGACTTCATCGGCCCCGCCGAGCGCCGCAACGAGGTGATGAGTTTCGTCAAGTCGGGGCTGAAGGACCTGTCGGTCTCGCGCACCACTTTCGACTGGGGCGTGCCGGTGCCCGGCGACGAGAAGCACGTGATGTATGTGTGGGTCGACGCCTTGACCAACTACATCACCGGCCTCGGCTATCCCGATGAAAACGATGATAAATGGAAGTTCTGGCCGGCTGATGCTCACATCATCGGCAAGGATATTGTGCGCTTCCACGCGGTCTATTGGCCGGCCTTCCTGATGTCGGCGGGAATCCCGCTGCCCAAGCGCGTCTTCGGCCACGGCTTCCTGTTCAACCGCGGCGAGAAGATGTCGAAGTCGGTCGGCAACGTCATCGACCCGTTCACCATGGCCGAGCACTACGGCGTCGACCAGGTGCGCTATTTCTTCCTGCGCGAGGTGCCATTCGGACAGGACGGCAACTACAGCCATGAAGCGATCGTCAACCGCACCAACGCGGATCTCGCCAACGGGCTCGGCAATCTGGCGCAGCGCTCGCTGTCGATGATCGCCAAGAACTGCGGCGGCGTGGTGCCGAAGCGCGGCGAATTGACGGAGGCCGACGGCGCCATCCTCGATCAGGCGGTCGAAGCGCTGGCGACGGCACGCAAGGCGATGGCGGAGCAGGGCATCCATCTGGCGCTGGCGGCGATTTTCGGCGTGGTGGCGGAAGCCGATCGCTATTTTGCTTCCCAGGAACCCTGGGCGCTGCGGAAAACCGATCCCGTGCGCATGGAGACGGTGCTGTGGACAACGGCAGAACTCGTCCGGCGGGTGACGGTGCTGTGCCAGCCCTTCATTCCGGGATCTGCCGCGAAGCTGCTCGACCTGCTGGCGGTACCGGCGGACAAGCGCAATTTCGAGCATGTCCATGCCGACCATGCGCTGGTGCCGGGCACGGCCCTGCCGGCGCCCGAGGGCGTGTTCCCGCGTTATGTCGAGCAGGATGCCAAAGCCTGATGCTGGTCGACAGTCATTGCCATCTCGACTTTCCGGACTTCGCCGAGGAGCGGGCGGCCATCGTCGCCCGCGCCCTCGCGGCCGGCATCGGCCGCATGGTGACGATCTCGACACGTGTGAGGCGGTTTCAGCAAATACTTGAAATTGCTGAGACTTTTGAT
>NZ_RZOI01000076.1:0-14149 GCF_004022645.1 Mesorhizobium sp. M4A.F.Ca.ET.020.02.1.1
TTTCCGTGATCGGCGTAAACTCTCTTGCTGAAGCCGTTTCTCTCGCGAACCAGACCGAATATGGGCTCGCGGCCTCCATTTTTACTGCGGACGGGTCACGGGCACTCCGGGCCGCCCGGGCGCTTAAAGCGGGAACGGTAACCGTGAACTCCTACGGGGAGGGGGACGCTGCTACTCCGTTCGGTGGCTACAAGCAGTCGGGCTTCGGCGGCCGGGACAAGTCCCTGCATGCGCATAATCAGTATACCCAGACCAAAACGCTCTGGATCGACCTGAGCAGCTCCCATGAAGGTTTCTGAAATGTCATCCTTTGCTTTTTCCGGTCTCAATCTTGCGATCACGGCGCCGTTCGACGCAAACGGCCGCATCGATTTCGTGCGGTTCGAAGAGCTCATCGAACGGCATCTGGCCGCAGGCGTCGACGGTTTCGTGTTCAGCTCCGGCACAGGTATGCATGCTTACCTGTCGCCGGAGGAATCGAGGTCTCTTATTGAGCGCGGTGCGCGCGTCGTTGCCGGGCGGGCCAAGGTGGTCGCCCAGGCATCTGCCTTGCTTACTGCTGACGTCGTCGAAAGAACGCGATTTGCGAAGGATTGTGGGGCAGACGGGGTGATGGTCCTTCCACCGTTCTTCGAGGGTCCGTCAGACGACGACAGCGTTTTCGATTTCTACAGCGAAGTCGCCGGGGTAGGATTGCCTATCATCGGATATAATGTGCCCCAGGCGGTGGGAGTACGCATCACGCCGCAGTTGCTTCGTAGGCTCTGCGAACTGCCCGAGTTCCAGGCCGTCAAGGACAGCAGTGGCGACTTGGTCGGCCAGGTCAGGTTGATCGGGACCGGCCTCAATGTCATCAACGGGGCCGACCCGCTGGTGCCGTTCTCCCTGTTCGCCGGCTGCTCCGGCTTGATTTGGGGCGGTGCGAACATTGTCCCGCGCACATGCGTTGCTATCGTCAGGGCCGCGCAGGAAAAAAGATGGGACGACGTGCGGTCCCTGTGGCAGTTGCTGGAGCCAATCATGGCTCTTCTCTGGGACGGCGACTATGTTCCGAGCGTTTATGCGGCCGCCGAACTCACCGGATATGGCGGCGGCAGCGCCCGGAAGCCGTTCCGCCCCCTTTCGTCGGACCGCATATTAGCGCTTCGGACGGCCCTTGGCCCCCTAGTTGAACAAGAAGCGGTATGATGGCCAGCAAGACTTATCGGGCGCGTCGCCTTCCCGCCCATGGAGTGGAGTCCGGCTGGGAGGCCTTGCTCCCGGCGAGGACCCCAGCCCCCGACCTGGATCGGGGGATCACTGTGGATGTCGCGATTATCGGAGCGGGTTTTGCAGGGTTGGCAGCCGCTGTCCGACTTGCCAATCTCGATCCCAAGCTTTCTGTAGCCATCATCGATGCCGACCAGGTCGGACGGGGGGCCAGCGGCCGGAATTCGGGATTCCTTATTGACCTGCCGCACGACATCTCATCGGGCAATTTCGGGGCGGACGCCGTAGCCAAGAGCCACAATGAGATCCTGATCGCGCGGACGGCCATTCAACATTACGCCCGCCTGGCGGAGGAGCATGGGTGGGACGAGGACGTCTTTGATCCCAGCGGCAAGTATAGCCTCGCTATGACCGATGCCGGTACGGAGCACCTCGAAGCCTACTCCTTGCAGCTCAAGTCCTTGGGTGAACCAAATCAACTTCTTAGCGCTTCGGAGGTTGAGGATGTCACCGGCACGCGATCATATAAGTCAGGGCTTTTCACCCCCGGTGCGGTCATGGTACAGCCGACGGCGCTTGTCAGAGCCATTGCAGATGTGTTTCAGGAACCTTTGAGGCTGTATGAGCGGACGCCCGCTCTTGCTATTGAAAGCTCCTCAATCGGCTGCACAGTCAAGACTCCCAAGGGAGAGATTAGGGCAGGGCGGGTGATCCTGGCGACAAACGGCCACGCAGAAAGCTTCGGATTCGGAAAAGGTGAGCTTCTCCATGTCTTTACGCACGCTTCGCTGACCGAGCCTTTTATGCCCACTGCACTGGGGGGACTGCGGAAATGGGGAGCAACACCTGCTGCCCCGATGGGGACGACGGTGCGGCGCATTAACGGCCTTGATGGCGACCGCATTCTGATACGCTCACGCTACACCTACCATCCGACCATCGAGGCCGGAGCGGCAACGATCAAAAGCGCGAGTGATTTGCACGATCGGAAGTTCGCGGACCGCTTTCCAGATCAGCGTCACCTCAAGATGCAGTATCGCTGGGCCGGCGCTATGGCGCTGACGCGGAACTCCGTGCCTCTGTTCGGCCAAGTAGCAGATGGCATCTTCGCGGCATGCGCGTGCAACGGTATAGGTGGAACCAAGTCTACCTCGGCGGGTATCGCAACGGCCGAACTGCTGGTCGGGCACCGGTCAAAGCTTGGCGATATTTTCCGCTCGTTCGAGAAGCCGCAGACCTTGCCCCCGCGCCCCTTTACCGACGTGGGCGCACGATTGAACCTGGCATTCAGAGAATGGCGTGCGGGACGCGAATAGGCGTCCTCTGCAGGCTGACTTCGAGTAGGCCGCATCTCGACCGGAGAACAGCCGGCGTGATGTAACCGATCGGGACGAAGACTAGAACATGGCTATTCCTCTGACTGCCGAACACGACAACGCGACGCCTGCAAAGGCGCTTGCGGCTGCGCTACAGATCGGCTCGGATGTGCATGTTCTGGTTGCCGGCAATGATAGCAATGGCGATGTGGGTGCCGACGCCAGGCTCAGCAAGGTGCTGCTCGCCCAAGCCGACGAGCTCACCGAACTCTTTCCCGAACCATTGGCGACATTCTTCGTTTCGCTCGTCGGAGCTCATGACACCATTATCGCGCCGGCGATCTCGTCGGGCAAGAATGTCGCGCCGCGTGTGGCCGCACTGCTCGATGTGATCTCGCCCCACGCGTCCATGCGGCCGATCTATACCGGCAACCCCATTCAGCCGATGCTATCGAGTGACGCCACAAAGGTGATCAGCGAGCGCCCGACTTCGTGTTCAAGCGCCTCCCAAGGCAACGCGGCTGCCGTCGAGAATATCTCGGCGGCAGCCGACCCGTGTCTCTCCATTTTCGTCGAAAACAAGCTCTCCGAAACTGACCGACCGGAGTTGACCTCGGCCAAGATTATCATCTCTGGTGGAAGCGCGCTGGGCTCCTCGGAGAGGTTCCACGCCGTCATCCCGCCCGTCGCTGACAAGCTCGGGAGCCGTATGAGCCGACAACGGCCGGGTCGGCAAGAGGTGGTGGCGCCTGATGTCTGCACCGCGGTCCGCGTCTCCGGTGCCATCCAGCATCTTGCCAGCAGCAATGTCTCAGTTCCCGATACTAACCACGATGACCTCTTTCAACAAAGGTCCATCATAGAGGAGTGGCTGGCGCGTACCGGCGTGGACGCGGCGCGCGATGGACTCTCGGCGCATGCGTTTAGCGCGGAGGATTTCGACGCGACGGTCCGCGACACCGAAAGCCGGGTCCTTACACGGGCAGCCATCTGGAGCGGCGTACCAGCAACCGTTTTCTCGGCTTAGCTAAGAACGCCGCGATGTGAAAACTGTATCTTCCACCAAAGCCAAAATGGAGAATAAACATGGCACGCCCCCCAAGCCCCGGCAATCCGGGCCACACCCCGCCTGGGCCGCCCGACTGGGTCCCAGGGCCGTCAGATGGCGTTCCGGGTCGTCCGCCCGGCGTTCCGCCTGGTCCTAAGGATCCACCTCAGCCACCGGACCGTCCTGTAGGATGACCTGGGTAGGCTATCTCGATCTGAAGGCAGGTATGCTCCCCCACTGGGAGCATACCTGCGCAGGACGATTCGATTTTGAACTCCGCGATCTCGCATTCTTCGCCCGAGACTCGCTGCGAATCGACGAAGAGCAACTGAAAAACGGGGTGCTCAGCGTCGAGTTCGAATGGCCGCTGGCATCCGGGGAAAGCCGCGAGCTTCGCGCAGTGTTCCCAGACAGCTATCCCTTCGTCCGCCCGCAAGTTGCCCTTCGAGGGAAACCGGAAACCTTTCCGCACAGGCACTGCTCGCCGACTGACGGCAACCTTTGCTTGTTGGGCCGCGACACGGGGCTCTGGTCCATCAAGTGGACGTTGGCGAAGCTTCTTGAGAAACAGCTTACCAACGCCTTGAATGGGACGGGCGTGGAGGATCCGCAGGGCGAACCGATGGAATTCTGGTGGAACGCCATTGCCCCAGAATTCCCTGGCTATTCCGAAGGAAGCTACATGCTGATCGACAGCAAGTGGGACCTCGGTGGTGCCGTTGGCGGAACCATCAAAGCTTCGTGTTCGCTATTGAGGATTGGAGAGAAGCTCCAGTTTCGAGGCGTCGTTGATGAGGTTAGGGCGCACGACCAGACTGTGCTCGCGAGCCGAACGTTTCCGCTGCCTCCGCACCTACGAACCAAGAAGACTATCCGCACCTTCCCTTGGACCCGTGTGGACCGTTTAGCCCCTCCGCCGGCAGACGGCTGGCAAGAGAAGAAAGTCAAGGATCAGATTGCCTTCAAGATGCATGCCTTCACTGACGGCTCTCCAGCTTTTTCGATGTCTGTGACCGTTCAGTCGACGGAACTCAGCCACAAAAAGAGTGGAGATACATGGCTTTTCCCTTTGCTTTACGGGCCAGCGAAATCCTTCCGGACGGCGAAACCTGGTAAGAAGGCAACTGGACCATCGGTCTTGATCATACCGACTTACCGCGCCGGGGCTACGGACATCGGTGACCGAGTTGCATCGGTGTGCATTTTGAAGAACAAGGTGATTGCCATCTTCGGAATGGGGGCCATTGGTGCCCCAGTTGCGATCGAGCTTGCCCGAAACGGCTGTTCTCATCTCATCGTTATCGACCATGACATCGTCGAGCCGGGAAACTCCATCCGATGGCCGCTTGGTGCGACGGCCTGGGGAATGCGAAAGACCACTGCCGTCAAGCAGCATGTGGAATCCGAATACACGGGGGTCGAAGTCGAGGCGATCCATCACCACGTGGGGATGGCCACGGCGGCCGACGGGAACGGGGGAGACCATTCAGTTCTACCGGCGATCTTTGCGAAGGCCGACATCGTCATCGACGCAACGGCTTCCTCCGGGATCTCACGTTTGCTAGCCGATCACTGCAAGTCCGCAGGGAAACCGATGATCTCTCCTTTCGGAACGCAATCGTTGAAAGGGGGGGTCGTTGCCGCCTACCACCCGAAATCCGGCTGCCCAACCTGCCGCGAATTTGCCTATGCGAACGGTTTGATCAAGAAAGCTCCTGGGTCGGGAGAAACTTCCGGGCTGAATCAACCGGCTGGATGCGCGGAGCTGACCTTCACTGGGGCGTCATTCGATCTCAACGAATTATCGTTGGAAGCCATCCGCTTGACCGTGGACATTCTTTCCCGTCCAGACGACTTCAAGGAATCCTTGCTTCACACCCTCACACTGAATGACGGCATCAGGCGGGTGCCGCCGTCTTGGCAGGTCGATGGATTGCCTCCGATGAGGGAATGCGGATGCAACCCGTAGTCTGGCTGCCTCAAGCGATCAAGCAGGACATGCAGGCCGAAGCCGACCTCTGGTTTGATCGGGAAACGGGTGGGACCTTCATGGGGTACTGGGCCGAAAACAACATTGCCGTCGTAACAGCTATGATTCCAGCCGGCCCCCAAGCATCTCGCGAGCGAAGCAGCTTCCTCCCTGATCAAAGCTGGCAACAGGCGGAAATTGCAAAGCACTACGAATGTTCGGGGAGGTTGGACACATATCTCGGGGACTGGCACACCCACCCGAATGCCGTTTCGAACCGCCTGAGCTGGACGGATCGAGCATGCCTGAAGACAATCATCAGGACACCGACAGCGCGTAATCGAAAGCCCCTCATGGTCCTCATGTGTGGCAAGCCAAATGAATGGTTCTTGCATCCATGGCTCTGCCAATTGCGGACCAAGTTATTCCTCTTTGAAGTATTGGACGAGAAAAAGGCGACCATCTTAGTCTACGCACGTCGCGAAACCGGCGAGGAAATGGCGAAGCTTTAATCAATTCTGACTGTCTCACCATCCGGCAGCAGAATGGGGGCAAAATGATTCACGCACTACGATCTGGGGCAGTATTGTCGTGGCCAAATTATTGGCGTCACACTTACATTGGACGCGCTCGTGAGAATGCTTGATTTGACGAAGTTGAGCAGCTACCGGCGCGGGCAACGACATCACTGCACTGCGAAACAATCTCCAGTCCGCATGCGGCATGCCCAGCTAGCGCGCCTCCCCGCCCGTCAGGTTGGATCATCAATCAATGACTTTGCGGAAAGGAGTAGTGGGCGGGCATTGCTCCGCTGGCAAATGTCTCGAAGCGGCACTTGTTCGAGAAAGCGGAAAGTTAGCAGACGTCGTGCCGGCTTCGCGGTGCTGGGTCTGATTTGATGACGGTTCTCCAGTCCGGGCGAGTTAGGCCGCGGTCTTCCCGCTGTCTGCCCGGCGGATGTGTCGTGGCATCGCGGCACGGCGGGTGGATCGGCGGTGAGTTCAAGCCAGGGGCGAGATACGTGCAAGCTGTCTTTGAGAGATTTTTGGAACGGCTTTCTGAAAGCGTCGATGAGGTCGATTTCTGCAGCGCCATGGCCGAGGTGGGCTCGGAACTCGACCTACTCGCCTTTGCCTACCTCTCCTTGCCGCCGCGTCCTAGTGACAAGCCCAGGCTGATCTCAAACTATCCGAAGCCCTGGACAGCGCGCTATCTTGAGCATCGATACCAGCGGGTCGACCCCGTCATCACGCGCGCCCGCTTCGGCGGATGCCCGTTTCGATGGGGATCCGATCTTAAGGATGAGGCTTCAGGGGCTCACGTTTTCGAAGAAGCGGCGCAGTTTGGCATTTGCTGCGGCGTGACAATTCCGATAATAGATCTCCGAGGCAATTTTGCGGCGATGACCTTTGCCGCTGACAAGCCCAATCCTGCATGGTTCCGCGTCGCGAAACGCTATGGAGAGGTACTCCCATACGTTGCGACCTGTTTTCACATGTTCGTTCGCCGAAAACTGTCCGGCGACCGAATGGTGAACGGCGCGTCGCTGACGCCGCGCGAATACGAATGCCTGCAATGGGCAGCGCGCGGCAAGTCGGCCTGGGAGATAGGCTGCATCCTAGGGATCACGCGGCGCACGGCCGACTTTCATTTGGGCAACGCTCGCAGGAAGCTGGGCGTGACAACCACCAGGCAGGCGATTGCGTGTCTCGCCGCTTCGGGCTTTTCGGTTCACTGAAAAGAAATTTCATCCTGTGCAGTTGCGCAGGATACGCTGGCGTGAACAGTTTCAATGGCGGGAGATTTTCCGGCGAGGAAGCTTTTGATGACCCAGCTATGACGCCAAGTGCTACGACGACCTCGCCGAGGGGCCTGCGTGCAGCATCGCCCGCGGTTTCGCGTCTTCAAGCAGCGTCTCGACTGCATGTGCGGTGAATTGGCGGGTACGACATCGATTCCTTCGACGCGCTTGGACTACACTACCTTTGCTGCGCGGTTTCGACGGTCGGGTCGAGAGCTGCTCCCGTGCTATTGGAGGGAAAGTGCGCCCCCAAGGATCCATGTGTATGGGAAACAGCCGCTTCGGCTTCGTGCATACCGAAAGGAGCGGGTGGCATTGCCATCGGCACCCATCAGTTCCTCGCCGGCTTGATCGAGTTCGGCCTGGAGCGCATCCTTCACCGGGCAATTGGGCGCTTCAATGGACAGGAGCCGCAACCCACCGGGTCACCTGCGTCTGGCACGCTATCTCGAAGTATCGCCGCCCGTGCTCTAGGTGGTGCGGCAAAACGGCGGCATTGGCGGTCCGGTGCGGTGGGCGCGGTGCTTCGCAGGGTGGCAACGCTGGTGACGGCGGAGAGGGGAGTGCGGTGATGCTGCGGATTCCGAGGTTATCCGGCCGGGTATTCCAACTTGAAGCCGGCCACCATTCCGGAATGAAGCCGGCCACGATTCCGATCAATATCCGGCCACTTAACGGGCTAAAGAGAACACATCTGGGTCAGCAACTTTGGCATGACGGTCCTTTTGAACAAGGGACGCGTGATGCCGGCAAAGAGAAGGCTGACCATGAGACACTTACGACAAATGCTGCGGCTTGCCGGCGACGGAACGAGCGCCCGCGAGATTGCACAGAGGTTGGGCATAGCGCGCAGCACCGTGCAGGATAATCTTAAGCGGGCGGCCGCGGCAGAGTTGAGCTGGCCGCTGCCGGGCGACCTGACCGACGATGCGCTGGAGAACAGGCTGTTCGCCAGGGCGGGGGTGAAGCAGGGCCAACGCGACTGCCCGAGCCGAACTGGGCGCAACTGGCGCAGGAGTTGAAGAAGCCGGGCGTCACGCTGATGATCCTGTGGGAGGAGTATCGTGCCGTCCATCCCGGAGGCTATGGCTACAGCCGTTTCTGCGACCTGTTTCGCGGCTTCGAAAAGCGGCTGTCGCCGACCATGCGGCAGGAGCATGTCGCCGGCGACAAGGTCTTCGTGGATTATTCCGGCAAGAAGCTCGCCATCGTTGATCCCCTGACTGGCGAGATTCGCGAGGCGGAGATCTTCGTCTCCGTCCTGGGCGCCTCCGGCTACACCTATGCGGAGGCGACCTGGACGCAGACGCTGCCGGACTGGATTGGCGTGCATGTGCGCATGTTCAACTTCTTCGGTGGCGTTCCCCGCCTGATCGTGCCGGACAATCTGAAGTCCGGCGTCAACCATGCCTCCTTCTACGACCCGGAAATCAACCGCAGCTATGGCATGATGGCCTCGCATTATGGCGTGGGCGTTCTGCCGCCCCGGCCACGACGCCCGAAGGACAAGGCCAAGGTCGAGAACGGGGTTCGCTTTGCCCAGACCTGCATTCTGGGCCGGCTGCGGCGGCAGACCTTCTTCTCGCTGGCCGAGGCGAATGCCGCGATCGCCCAGGCGCTCGATCGTATCAACGATCATGTCATGCGCCGTCTTGGCGTCAGCCGCCGCCAGCTGTTCGAGACCGTGGAACGGCCTGTGCTGGCAAGCCTTCCCGCGCAGGATTACGAGTTTGCCGAATGGCGCCTGGCCCGCGTCGCCACCGACTATCATGTCGAGTTCAAGACGTTCTTCTATTCCGTGCCGCATGGCCTCATCCGCCAGCAGGTCGATATCCGCGCGACAAGCAGGGCGATCGAGATCTTCCACCACGGCAAGCGCGTCGCCGCTCATCAGCGTCGCTATGGCGGACGGCGTTACGGCACGAACCCTGAGCATATGCCCAGTTCCCACCGCCGATATGCCGAGTGGACACCGGACCGCTTCCGGCGATGGGCAGCTTCGATCGGGCCGCAAACCGAGGGGCTGATCATCGCCATTCTGGCGAACCGACCGCATCCCGAACAGGGCTTCCGGACATGCCTGGGCATTCTGCGTCTTTATCGCGATCTCCATCGCGATCACGCCGAGGCCATCTCGGCCCGTGCCGTCGAGATCGACGGGCTGACCTGCAAGAGCATTGCAGCGCTCATCACCAACCACAAAGCCGCCCGGCCTGCCGCCGGTCCCGGCGCCATCATAGATCACGCCAATCTGCGTGGTCCCGGCTACTTCCATTGAGGAAAAACAAGAACATGCTGACCCATCCTACCCTCGACATGCTACGCGATCTCGGCCTGCACGGTATGGCCAAAAGCTTCCAGGATCTCGACGCGCAACCGGAAGCTCGCACCCTCGATCATGGCGAGTGGCTCGCCATCCTGCTCGAGCACGAAGCAACGGTGCGGCGCCAGAAGCGCTTCGAGGCCCGTGCCCGCGCGGCCCGGCTGCGCCATGACGCGCAGGTCGAAGATACCGACTTCCGTGCCGAACGCGGTCTCGATCGCTCCCTGTTCCTCAAACTCGCAAGCTGCGACTGGATCCGCCAGCGTCATGGGCTTCTGTTGACCGGCCCGGCCGGTGTCGGCAAGAGTTGGCTTGCCTGTGCCCTCGGCCACAAGGCTTGCAGAGAGGACTGCTCCGTCGCATATCATCGCGCCCCACGGCTCTTTGCTGAGCTTGCTCTGGCAAGGGGCGACGGTCGATATGCCAGGATGCTGAAGGCGCTGGCGAGGACCGACCTGCTCATTCTGGACGATTGGGGGCCCGAAAAACTGACCGACGAGCAGCGGCGTGAACCTCCTCGAAATCGTCGAGGATCGCTACGAGCGGCGCTCGACCATCGTCACCAGCCAGGTTCCTGTCGACCGGTGGTACGAGATTATCGGTAATCCAACCATCGCTGACGCCGTCCTCGATCGCCTCGTGCACAATGCCTATCGCATCGAACTGGCTGGCGAGAGCATGAGAAAACAGCGAGCCATCGCCATGCCGGAAACGGCTCAGGCTTGACCCGAAACGAAACTCGAAGCAAACCTCAACAACGACCCAGGTGACGTCCAAAGGTGGCCGGCTTCAAATCGGAATCCCGGCCGGAATGAAATCGGAATGGATGGCCGGTGATTGATCGGAATCGCTGGCCGGCTTCGTCGGAATACGCAGTGATGCCATATCTGTTGCGCCAGAATGGCGATCAGAATTTGGCAGGATCACTGCTCATTCGACTGCACTGCTCATTTAACGCTGCGTGGCTGAGCCTGGAGTTCTTGCTTCGCAATCGGCACTCCACCGTGATCGGCTTACGTGCCTCCAGCAGGCCAATACCCTGTCGCGGAACCCCGATCGAAGTGATCGCGTTGGCCGGCGACCTGTCGCGCTGGGATGTTTAATTTCGTCGACTACTCAAATGCGGAGCATAGTCTTCAGCTCGCAGTTTCGGGTGCAGAATATCCTGCTGGCCCATTTGCCTGCGTGCTAGCGCGATCTGGCCAGCCGCGCTTTTGAAGCATCGCCTCTGGGCGCTCGCCTCAATGCTCTTTGCCAAGATGGACAACTGTCGCCCGTTTACTTTCGCTGCCGAAAGACGCGGCGCCTGATTATTCGTGCTTCGTGCCCTCGACCGATTGCTCGCTGGAGCGTCCTGCCGCGAATCCCTGTGATCGGCGAGGGCGCGTCCATTCTGACCGGTACGATCCTCGCGATCTTCTGCGAGACCGCATCCGCCGCGGCCGTGTCTCGTGCCGCGCGGTGGTGGATGGCGTGTACCTGGACTTCTTCTCTGAAAAGGACTGGCTATCTACGCCGTGCGTCAGCCGGCGAACAGTTCCTTGTAGCCAGTCGTCATCATCCAGTTCGCGCGGTCTATATGGCTGCGGATAGCCTTACGGGCCCGGACCGGTTCCAGGACGGGGTCAATGCCAAGAATCAGTTCGGCCATTTCCTCTACGCTGGCATTGTCGGCGCAGGCGTCGAGGATGCGCAGGTAGATGGTGGAATGCTGCCTGTCGTAGCTCGTGATGCTGTCTGACCAGGGGACTTCGTCCATGATTTTCGGCTTCATGTGCGCGCTCTGGGTGTTTGATTTGGAGTAGATGGTGGTGGTCGGTCGGTTGTCACTCAGCCGAGCAACTTCACTAACAGGCCAACTATACATAATAGGAACGATCATTCCTAGAACTATAATTCCTTTTCGGCGCCTATCTCGCCCGTGGATCTCAAGGAGGTCATGGCGATCAACATGCGTCGATTGCGCCATGAGCAAGATTTGACGCAGGAAGAGTTGGCTGCACGCGCGGACCTTAGCATGCGCTATGTGGGCTCGATCGAGCGCGCCCGCGTATCCGCAAGCGTCAGTGTGCTTGGACGACTCGCGGAGGCATTGAGCGTTGATCCCTGCGAGCTCATAAAACCGCCGCGCAAGGCACGGCATTGGCGGTCAGCTTCGGCAGGAAGTTCAGCCAGTTCCTAAGGGCGCCCGCGCGCTTGACAGCGCGCCGGGTACTCGTGAATGCTTTTCTCGCTCGGCAGCCTCTGCCACTGGCTCGCCCCCTGGGAGTCGGCGGCTGCGGTTTTGTGTCAAACTTTCCTGGGGCGCGAGGGTGGTCGGCATTCCCTTTTAGGCCCGCCGCGGCGTCCCGCAACCTTCGCTCGCGCTTCAGGTCCTTCACTTCGTTCCGGTCCTTCGGATGCGGTCCGCCTCTTTCAGCGGGCCTAATCGCTTTCTGCCGCCCACCCCACTCACGGACCACTCACGGGGACAGGCACGCGAGACTGGCATGGATCGTTGCCGGAACCACCCATCGGACGCTCCGGGGAAAGCCGCGAGTTAACGAGCGAACAACAAACGAGCCGAAAAATAGGCAACCATTCGCAGCATGGCTGAACCTCTTGTCGGCATCTAGCAGGCCGTTGAAAAAGCCGCTCGCCGTCGAGTGACGATCATGATTCACTTGCTCCGAAGGGATTCGGAGGATGGCGCATGCGGGGCAACGACGAGCGGACCGGCTCGCTTTTCAGCTATGTGGATCTGGAGGTGCGGGTTCGCCAGAACCATCCGTTGCGCACGATCCGCCATATGGTGAACGAGGCGCTTTTGGCGCTGGCGGACGATTTGCGGCGCTTTACTCGCCGATCGGGCGACCGTCGATGCCGCCGGAGAAGTTGTTGCGGGCGATGCTTCTGCAGGCGTTCTATTCGATCCGTTCGGAACGGCTTCTGATGGAGCGGCTGGAATACGATCTCCTGTTCCGCTGGTTTGTCGGCATCGGCGTCGATGATGCGACGTGGGATCACTCGGTGTTTTCGAAGAACCGGGACCGGCTGCTGGAAGGCGACATCGCGGCGAAGTTCTTAGGCGCGGTGCTGGCGCAGCCCAGAGTGAAAAAGCTTCTCTCGAGCGATCACTTCTCGGTCGACGGCACTCTCATTGAGGCCTGGGCATCGATGAAGAGTGTCAAGCCGAGGGATGGGGCGGGCGAGCCGCCGGAAAATGGCGGCGGCCGCAATGCGGAAGCCGATTTCCATGGCCAGAAGCGGACGAACGAGACGCATGCCTCGACCACCGATCCCGATGCCAGGCTCTACAAGAAGGGGAAAGGAAAGGAGGCGAAGCTGTGCTTCATGGGACACGGGCTGAAACCGCCACGGCCTTTTGGTCGACGCCTGCTTGGCCAACGGCCATGCCGAGGGGTGGCGGCACTGCACCTGATCGAGCCGCATGCGGACCGGCCGCGGGCCATCACGCTCGGCGCCGACAAGGCTTATGATGCGGAAGACTTCCTCAACGAACTGTGCTCGATGAAGGTGACGCCGCATGTGGCGCAGAACACGAGCGGACATCGTTCGGCAATTGACGGGCCCACCACGCGCCATGGCGGCTTTGTCGTCAGCCAGCGGATCAGAAAGCGCATCGAAGAGGCGTTCGGCTGGATCAAGACGGTCGCCGGACAGGACAAATCCCGGTTCCGTGGCCGCGACCGCGTCGGCTGGGCCTTTACCTTCGCGGCCGCCGCCTACAATCTGGTGCGGCTGCCGAAGTTGTTGGTGGTGCCGATATGACCACGCCCGCAGGCTGCCAACTGATCGGCCGCTGGCGCATCGTCGAGGCCGATCTGTGGGATCGCGATTATCTCGACCTCGATGGACCCGCCACGATTCACCATCGGCGCCGGCAACCACGGCGAGACCGCCTTCGGCGCCATGCAGGCAACCCTCGAACTCGGCTACGGCCCGTCGATGGTCTTCTTCACATGGGTCGGATTCGACGAAATGGACGAGGTCACAGGCGACGGCCATGCTGAACTGCTCGACGACGGCTCCATCGAGATCACCTTCCTCTATCACAACGGCGACGAGGCAATCCTCAAGGCCAAACGGGACACTTCTTCAACGGCCTGCTAGGAGATCCGTGTTCGCCTTGCGCTGACAAAGAAGCTCACACATCACGTCCGGGAGACGATGCCGCAAAGGATTTGGCCGAAGCATTCCACCCACAATACCAAAGCCCGTCCCGATCCAAAGCGCTTCTAAGCACTCCATCTCAGGCGCGAGGCCGGTTGGCCAATGCACCTTCTTGGTCCACCTGAAGAGAACCCCGCCCGACAATAGCTTCATGAGGTCTTGCCCTGCAGTGTCGACCGTAAAAAAAGGGCGCGCGAGGCGCCCTTCATTTTAAACCGGCAGTCGGGAAGCAGACTTCACTCTGATATTCAAAAGCGGTAGGTGACACCTGCGCCTATCAGCCAGGGATCGAGCTCCGCCTTCCCCGTCA
>NZ_RZOI01000770.1:0-2757 GCF_004022645.1 Mesorhizobium sp. M4A.F.Ca.ET.020.02.1.1
ATACATGCCCTTACCCCCGTTTTGCCGAAGCATGCCCGTAAGTCTCAATTGTCGAACGGTTCGTTCTGCCAGGTCACCGACGCGAAATGCAGCGTGTTGCCGTCCTTCAGATTGGCCATCGACCTGGCCATGAAGTCGGTCATGACCGGCCATTTGTAGAAGACACGCAGCATGTTCTTCGATTCCGCCAGCCCAGGCGATACGCCGAAGCTCGTCGAATTGGTGCCCTGCGTCAGCACGATGTCGCCGTTTACGATCTTGAAGCTTGCCGTTGCGGCGTCCGCAAAGGTTGGATATTCGCGCAGGTCGACGAGCAACCCCGGGCAGTTCTTGGCGACCATGATCTCCAACTTGGCGCAGATCATGTCCTTCAACTTGGTGCCGGACACGTCGGCCGGCCTTAGCTGGCCGGTGCGCAGTTGGCGGGCGATGTCATCCGTGGCATTGGCCATCACCTCCTGGCCGGCAAATGAAATACAGCTTTCGAGGATGGCGAAGACGAGGAGAGCAAAAGGCAGGGCCAACATAGCGAACTCTATCGCCGTGCTGCCGCGCCGATCGCCAGAAAAGCGGGAGCGGAGCCTTGTCCGCCCTTTGCCGCGATTGTCGTCCTCGGGTGCCGGATTCCCGCGCATGCCCCCTCCCTGCCGATCCGTTGATGCCGGCCGGAACACTAGCCAAAACCCATTGAGGTCCGGTTTGGATGACCGTTAGAGTCGTCGAAAAGCCCTTAACCAGCAGCTAACCGTGGCCGGCGGCGCGGCAACGCCGCCGGCGGCCGGCGATTCAGTGGCTGGCGCTCATCTCGGTTTCCGAGGTTCTCTCGCTATCGCTCTTGTAGGAACTCTCGCAATAGGGCGTGCAGGACAGGGTCTGGATCTCGGCACGCCTGTAGATTCTGACCGAGGATGCATCCTGCCGCACGACGGTGACCTGCTCGTCGATGATCGGGCTGCCTTCCTGGTCGAGGACGACCAGATTGGTGACGCCGAATCCCTTGCCCGTCAGTACGATCGTCGAGGCGTCCTGCACGGAGGCATCGGCAATCGCCGGATTGCCGATGACGATTGTGTCGGCGGCGCGCGACAGCTTGACGATCTTGGCCTGGTTCATGGTGACCTCGATGCCGGACCCAGCTTTTGCCGGCATGACGAAAGTGGCGGCGAGAAGCGCGGCAACTGCAAACGACGATCTCAATCCGGTCATCAGGACGCTCCAGGGCGGCAAACTGTTCAACGGAACATGAACGAGATTGGTGAACCAACGGTTAAGCCCCGGGCTGTCACGCTTAACACCAGGCTACGGTTGCATGCCGCGCGGGCCGTGATCGCTGCTTGAGCGATCGTCGGGGACCCCGCCTTTACCGCTGCTTTGCGCGAGGCGAGGCGGCCTTTCACTACTTTAGCCGACGATTAACCAAGCAACGGATTCGCGACCGGAAAGGAATCGGTAAGGCTGTTTATTAAGCCGATCGAAAGGGCTTCTCCCTAGATTGGGCAGCATCCGATCAACCGGCAAGAGAAGTTGACGGAAGTGCTGTAACACGTGGAGTAGGAGCTCTCGAATGTCTAATCTCATTGCACGTTTTGTGAAGAACGAGTCCGGTGCGACCGCCATCGAATATGGCTTGATCGCCGCTCTCATCGCGCTCGCCATCATGGTCGGCGCCGGCGCCCTCGGCAATGCGCTGAACAACAAGTTCAACGCGATCGCCACGACGGTCAATAACTCGTAATATCGAAGCAACCAGCTTGCTTTCAAATAAGGGCCGCCTCATTGGCGGCCCTTATTTTTGCCGTGCGGGCGATTTTGAAGTCCCGGTCTCATCATTCGTTAATCGAACCTACCTAGGCTGGCGCCAGATATGGTTTGATCACAGGCGCCACCCATGCTTGAAGCCCTGATCTTCGTCGTCTTTCCGTTCTGCATGCTGTTTGCCGCGATCTCGGACATATTGTCGATGACGATCGCCAACCGCGTGTCGGTGCTGCTGGTGACCGTGTTTGCCCTGGTGGCGCCGCTGACTGGAATGGACTGGGCGACCTATGGCTGGCATTTTGCGGCAGGCTTCCTGGTGTTGGCCGTGACCTTCGGCCTGTTCGCGCTGGGCGGCATGGGCGGCGGCGACGCCAAACTGCTCGCCGCCACGTCGCTGTGGATGGGCTTCAACATCCATCTTGTCGAATATCTTGTGGTTTCGACGTTCATCGGCGGCCTCCTGACGCTTGCCATCCTCGCCTACCGGAAATCGCCGCTGGCATCCTTTACCGGCCATAATCCATTTTTGCGCCACTTCGCCGACGAAACGAACGGCATACCCTACGGCATCGCGCTCGGCATTGGCGGGTTGCTCATCTATCCGGATTCGCCTCTGGTGGTGTGGGCGCTGGCAAGGCTGGCCACATAGGCTCTTCATTGTCCCGCGTTCGACGCGTCTCGCTTTTGATTCGGGCGGCTTGGCCGCCCTTTTCGCATTCCGGAGGCAGTTCCTTCTAATTTATGTAAACCTTAAATTAATCACGATCGTAAGCATTGCATTAACCTTGTTTTGACGATTGCGGCTGCAAAGTCCCCCCTGGCTAGGTGGTTTGCCAAAGGCGAGGGTTCGGACAGATGCCAGCATCCCGACTGATAATACTAAGCGTGGCGGTGGCCGCGGCGGGCGGCGCAGGCTATGTCGCGAAGAAGATGGTGGTGGCTCCGCCGCCCCAGGTCACCGTCGATTCCCCCAAGGCGCCGGCCATCGCCCTGCAGGAC
>NZ_RZOI01000771.1:0-2749 GCF_004022645.1 Mesorhizobium sp. M4A.F.Ca.ET.020.02.1.1
GTTCGAGGCTCGCGATGCGCCGGTCGCGTTCGGCCAGCGCCGCTGCCACGTCGGCCGCCTCGAAGCGCTGCGGAATGTGCTGCGGGCAATTGGCATCCCAGGTCGAGACGTTGAACAAGATGACCTGCTCGGGACGCGCCTTGTAGCCTCGCGGCATCAGGCTCGCCGTCAGTTCGGCGTCGCCCTCGACGACACGCGCCCTGCCCCAGACCTTGATGCGCTGACGGTGGGCATAGTCGATCAGGAACAGGAAAGCTTGCGCATTGTCGGCGAGATTGCCCTGGGTGATGAATTGCCTGTTGCCCGTGAAGTCGGCGAAGCCGATCGTCTTCTCGTCGAGCACCTTGAGGAAGCCGGCCGGTCCGCCGCGATGCTGGATGTAGGGCTGACCCTCACCATTGGCGGTCGCCAGGAAGACGCTGGTCTGCGCCGCGATGAAAGCGGCAAGGTCGGGCGTGATGACATCCCGCCAGCCGCCGCGCTCCTCGACGCGGGAATAGGCTTCGCGCGAGCCTTTACGTGCCTGGATCGCCTTGACGCTCGGCGTGAAGGCGACGTCGCTGGCGAAAGCATGGGCGTTCATATGGCGCTGTCCTCCAAAACTGGTGATGCACCCAAACATAAGCCTTCCATATTTCGGATACAGATGGCATATCTGGAATAGCACCTTCCATTTCCTGGAAGATCCATGGATCGCCTCGAGGCCATGTCGCTTTTCGTCGCCGCAGTGGAGGCCGGCAGCCTTTCTGCCGCGGCGCGCCATTTAGGCATGCCGCTGGCCACGGTCAGCCGCAAGGTTTCGGAATTGGAGCGGCATCTCAACACGCGCCTTCTCAACCGCTCGGCGCGGCGGCTGACACCGACCGATGCCGGGCAGGCCTACCTCGCTGCCTGCCGCCGCATCCTGGACGAGGTCGGCGAGGCCGAGCGCGCCGCCGCCGGCGAATACAGCACGCCCAGGGGCGAACTGGTCGTCACCGCGCCGATCGTCTTCGGCCGCCTGCACGTGCTGACGGTGGTAACTGATTTCCTCGCCGCCTATCCCGAGGTGGATATCCGGCTGACGCTGTCGGACCAGATAACCCATCTGCTCGACGAGCATATCGACCTTGCCGTGCGTATCGGTGACCTGCCCGACTCCAGCCTTGTCGCCATCCGTGTCGGCGCGATCCGCCGTGTCGTCTGCGCAAGCCCTGCCTATCTTGCCGCGCATGGCACACCGCAGACCCCGGGAGCCTTGGCCGCGCACAGCTGCATTACGTTCGAGAACCTCTCAGCCCCCGCCACCTGGACCTTCGCCGACGGCAAGAGCGAGGTAGCCGTGCCGGTCCGCTCCCGGCTTCGCGTCAACACCGCGGAAGCCGCCATCGACGCCGCGATCGGCGGTGTCGGATTGACCAAGGTTCTGTCCTACCAGGTCGCGGTTGCCGTGCGTTCCGGCGCGCTGCAGGCCGTGCTGCGGGAGTTCGAGCCGCCGCCATGGCCGGTGAGCCTCGTCCATGCCGGCCAGGGCCTGCTGCCGGTCAAGCTGCGCGCCTTCCTCGATTTCGCCGCCCCCCGCCTGAAGGAGCGTCTCACGCAGGCAATGTGGTAGGCTCGGGAATCGGGATTGTCCCGACCTCGGCCCGTTTCCTTTTTGCCCGCGCTTGGTGTAACCAACGCACTCGTTCTCACCGGGCCCTTCCCGCATGCTCTATGTCCGCTCGCTGGCGTTCAACTTCGTCTTCTATGTCAGCCTGGTCGTCCAGATGATCCTCTGGACCCCGTACTATTTCCTGTCGCCGCGTCACCGGGCCTGGTTCGTGCCGAAATTCTGGTCGCGGAGCTGCATGTGGCTCTACGACAAGATCGCCGGCACGAAGAGCGAAATCACAGGCGTCGAGAACTTGCCCGAAGGGTCCTTCATCCTGGCGCCGAAGCATCAGTCCTTCTGGGATGCGATCGCCTTTTTCCCTTATCTCGATGACGCGCTTTACATCCTGAAGCGGGAGCTGACCTGGATCCCCTTCTTCGGCTGGTACATCATGAAGATGCGCATGATCCCGGTTGACCGCGGCAGTCGCTCCAAGGCGCTGAAGGCGGTCGTCGCCGCCACCAGAGCGGAAATGGACCGCAATCCGCGCCAGCTCATCATCTACCCCGAAGGCACGCGCCGCGCTCCGGGCGACGAGCCGGCCTACAAATACGGCATCGTCGAGATCTATTCGCAGCTTGGCGTCCCGGTGGTGCCCGTCGCCCACGTCGCCGGCCTCTACTGGCCGCGCCGCAAATTCCTGCGCTATCCCGGCACCATCAAGGCCCGCTTCCTGCCGCCGATCCCGCCGGGACTGGCCAAGGACGAGTTCATGCAGCGGCTGATCGGCGAGACCGAGGCAGCCTGCGACCAACTCCTCGTCGAGGCCTCGCGCGCGCCGAACCCGCCGCCAATGCCGCCGACGGCGGCGAAGCGGCTGGCCGAGCTTGCGGCCGCCGAAAAGGCGAAGGCCTGAACCGCAGCCTCTTGACGCCGGCCCGCCTATGGCCAGGCCGCCAGTGCCGTCGTCAGCACCAGTGTCGCCGCGAAAATCAGGTTGATGATCCGCGAGGCCAGCGGCCGCCGCAGGAAGCGGGCGAAGGCCGCACCGGCGAGAAGCCACAGCACGTGGATGGCGACGATCATCAGCGCGAGCACCACGAGCCTGGTCGAAATTCCGAGATCGGCGACGCCCGACGAAGCGCCGGCGAAGACCGCGGCGATCGCCACATACTG
>NZ_RZOI01000772.1:0-2743 GCF_004022645.1 Mesorhizobium sp. M4A.F.Ca.ET.020.02.1.1
GTCGCCGACGAAGATCGAGTTGGCGCCGGCAAAGAAGCACAGCGCCTGCATCTCGTCGGTCATGGCGGTGCGCCCGGCGGAAAGTCGGACATGCGATTTCGGCATCATGATGCGCGCCAGCGCGATCACGCGCACGAACTCGATCGGCTCGATCGGCCTGGCATCGGCAAGCGGGGTGCCGGCGATCGGGATGAGCATGTTGATCGGAACGCTTTCCGGATGTTCCGGCAGGTTGGCCAATGTCACCAGCATGTCGATCCGGTCCACCGGCTCTTCGCCCATGCCGACAATGCCGCCGCAGCAGACCTTGATGCCGCTGTCGCGGACATTGGCCAGCGTATCCAGGCGGTCTGCAAATGTCCGGGTCGAGATGATCTCTGAGTAGTAGCGCTCGGAGGTGTCGATGTTGTGGTTGTAGTAGTCGAGGCCGGCCTCCTTCAGCCGCTGCGCCTGGCCGAGGTCGAGCATGCCGAGCGTCATGCAGGTCTCCATGCCCAGCGCCTTGACGCCTTCGACCATCGCCACGACCGCATCCATGTCGCGCCCCTTGGGATTTCGCCAGGCGGCGCCCATGCAATAGCGGGTGGCGCCGGCGTCGCGCGCCTTGGTCGCTTCAGCGATGACGCGCCTGACCTCCATCAGCTTCGACGCCTTCAGCCCGCTTTCATGGTGCGCCGACTGGCTGCAATAGCCGCAATCCTCCGGACAGCCGCCCGTCTTGATGCTGAGAAGTCGGCTGAGCTGGACCTTGTTGGGATCGAAGTTCTGGCGGTGAACGGTCTGCGCCTGAAACAAGAGGTCGTTGAAAGGTGCATCGTGGAGAGCCTGGGCTTCTTCCAGGCTCCATACCCGGCGGTCGCCGAGGGATTGAACTTCAGGCGCGGTCTTTTCCGAAATCGCTGCGTGCATTTCGATCCTGTTCCTTGCGTTGTGGCGAGCCGGCTAGACTTTAGATGGCCAGGTCCGACGATCAAAGCTCACGATAATCGAGGCCGATATCGAGGATCGGGGCGCTGTGAGTCAACCAGCCGATGGAAATCAGGTCGATACCGGTTGCGGCAACGGCTGGCGCAATCGCGGCGGTGATCCTGCCAGACGCCTCGGTGACCGCCCGGCCACCCACCATGGCCACCGCATTGCGCAAGTCATCGACTGACATGTTGTCCAGCAGGACTGCGTCGGGCGCGTGCGCCAAGGCCTCTTCCAACTGGACCAGCGTATCGACCTCGACTTCGACCTTGACGAGATGGCCGACGCTCATTCGCGCCCGCTCCATTGCCGGGCGAATTCCGCCGGCGATGGCGATGTGGTTGTCCTTGATCAGGATGGCGTCGTCGAGGCCGAAGCGGTGATTGGCGCCGCCGCCGGCGCGCACAGCGTATTTTTCGACCGCTCGCAAGCCAGGAGTCGTCTTGCGGGTGCAGACGATTTTCGCCTTGTGCCCCCGGACCGCATTGACGATTGATGTCGTCGCCGTGGCTATGCCGCTGAGATGGCCCAGGAAATTGAGCGCCGTGCGTTCCGCCGTGAGAATGGCGCGGGCCGGGCCGCTCACCGAGGCGATGACCTCTCCCTGCGCGACCTCGCTGCCGTCCGCGCGTTCCACCGTCATCTCGACATTCGGATCGATCAGCTTGAAGGCAAGCATCGCCAGATCAAGGCCGGCGACGACGCCTTGCTGGCGCGCCGCCAGCACGGTCGTCACGTGGCGTTCATTCGCCACGATGGCGTCCGTGGTCAAATCGCCGGCCCTGCCAAGGTCCTCGAGCAGAGCTGCCCGTACCAGAGGCTCAAACATGATTGTGGGAAGTGGCGAGAGGTCCATCATGTCAGGCATTCCAGCCGAGGTTCGAGTTCCCGCGCTGTCCTCAGGGCGGCCTCCAGGGTGATTTCTGAGCGGCGGGCGACGGCCGCATGAAGGGGAAAATCCGTCCGCTGGTGGGCGCCGCGACTTTCCCGACGTTGCAACGCGGCAATCGTGATCATCAGCCCGACCACGGCCGGACCTGAGGTAGCATCCGCGCACTCGGCGAGCGGCAACAAGGCACGCGCCGCTGCTTCCAGGCCTTCGCGATTCCGTACAACACCGAGCGCGCGCGACAAGACAGGGCGCACTGCTGCCGGATCGGGCGACGGAGAGTCACTTGCAAACGTTTGCTGTGCACGCCGGGCAGGGATCCCCCGCAGGCTTTCTGCCACCCAGCGTGCGCAGACCACCGCCTCGGTCAAGGAATTGCTGGCGAGCCTGTTGGCGCCATGCAATCCGGTCGAGGCGACTTCGCCGCAAGCCCAAAGTCCTTGAACCGATGTGCGGCCGGCCAGATCCACGGCCACACCACCCATGTGGTAGTGCTGCGCCGGTCGGATGGGAATGAGGTCACGCGCCGGATCGATGCCGGCCTCTTTGCAAGCCAATGCGATCGTCGGGAACTGCCGCGCGAATGTCGGGCCGGGCCTTTCCCGCACGTCGAGAAAGACGCGGTGTCCGCTGGCCAGATGGTTCCCGACGGCACGCGCCAGCACGTCGCGCGGCGCAAGTTCCGTTCCTTGCACGCCGCTGAGAAACCGCCGGCCCGTCTCATCGACCAAGGTTGCGCCTTCGCCGCGAACGGCTTCGCTGATCAGCGACATCGGGCGCTTCGGCTCGTCAAGCGCGGTCGGATGGAACTGGACGAATTCCAGATCGGCAAGCACAGCCCCCGCACGGGCCGCCAACGCCAGACCCTGTCCCCAACTTCCCAGA
>NZ_RZOI01000773.1:0-2738 GCF_004022645.1 Mesorhizobium sp. M4A.F.Ca.ET.020.02.1.1
TGGACGGCACTTGCACCGGCGAGCACGGCATCGGCCAGGGCAAGGTTGGCTTCCTGCGTCACGAGCTCGGCCATGGCGTCGAGGTCATGCGCACGATCAAGCAGGCGCTCGATCCGCTGAATATCATGAATCCGGGCAAGATCCTGCCCCGTGTTGGTCACTAGTCATGTCGGCGGCCGAGGCCCTGCTGCCGATCGAGGTGCCACCATCATCGGCCGGCGCGCCATTGCCGCATGTCTTTGCAAATGAAGAGCGGCTGTTGATCGCGTATCTCGCCGACGTTCCGGATCCTTCGTTCGATGGCACGAACGCGCGCTCGGTTTCGCCCGCGACAGGCGACCAATCCGTCGCAATCCTGACGGTGGAACCATACCTGGCGCTTCAATTCGGTCCGCCGAACGATGAAGCCATCAGCGGGCATCGGCTCTATGGTCTCGGCCTGCAACCATATTCTGCGTTCGAAGTCTTCAACTCGTCCTGGATCGCTTCCCTGGAAAAGGCCAATCGGGTTCATCCATCCCATATGCCTGAGCTGTTTTCGGACTATCGGCATTTCATCCTGACGTTCCACGACTCGACCATCGAGTTCGTTGCGAAGAAATTCCTGATCAGCCTTTGCACGGGTGCGGTCTTGTCCGCCCTGATGGAAGCGGCGCGGCATTGACGCGGCGGACTGTCCCCACAGCTCCCTGCTTGCCGAGGACGCAGCCGAATTGCCTCTTTATCGACACGCTGATGCGGGTACAGTGCAGCTGACTTTCAACGATCGCTGGTGCTGATGCTCGCACGCCTGTTCGTGATCTTCGGTGGCCTGTTCGTGCTGGTGCTGTGCGCGGCGCTGGTGGTGCCGTATTTTATCGACTGGGCAGGCTACCGCGCCGATTTCGAGCGCGAGGCGAGCGCCATCCTCGGCCGCAAGGTCACCGTCGAGGGTGACGCCACGGCAAGGCTGCTGCCGTTTCCCTCGGTGACCTTCTCCAATGTTTCGGTCGCCGGCGGTCCCGACGGCCAGCCGGCGATGACGGTCGAGACCTTCTCGATGGATGCGGAGCTGGCACCCTTCCTGCGTGGCGAGGTGCTGATCTTCGACATGCGGCTGGTGCGGCCGAAGGCGACGATCGACATCGCCGCCGACGGCACGGTCGACTGGGCGATGCGGCCGACCTCGCCCTTCGATCTCAACCAGATCGCGATCGAGAAGCTGACGGTGACGGAAGGCGAGGTCGCCTTGCGCCATGCCGCCGGCGGGCGCAGCCACCTGATTTCCGAGATCAATTCGACCATCTCGGCGAAGTCGCTCGCCGGGCCATGGCGGATGGATGGAACGCTCAAGCTCGACGGGCTGCGCACCAATGTCACTGCCTCGACCGGCAGAGCCGAAGGCAATGGCCAGATGCGGCTGCGGCTGAAGGCCGATCCGGACGCCTATCCGCTGGTCATCGAGACCGACGGCAATGCCGGCCTCGTCAAGGGCGCCGTCGCCTATTCCGGCCAGTTCAAGATCTCCGGCAACGACAGGAATTCGGCCGAGCTGCGCGGCACCGGCGGCGAGACGGTGAAGGTCTCGGCCGGCAAGCCAGATCCAGGCTTCCGGCTCAACGGCAAGTTCTCGCTCGATCACCAGAAGCTCGCCTTCGACGAGTTCCGCTTCGAGACCGGACCGCTCGACAATCCGTATACCGCCGACGGCAAAGCCTCCGTCAATCTCGGACCGAACCCGCGCTTTTCGATCGAGGCCAATGGCGCGCAGGTGCAGTTCGATGAAGCCGTCGGCGCCGCCGCAGTCACCGGCGTAACGCTCGACCAGCGCGTCAATGCGCTGGAGCAGGCGCTTCTGCATATGCCGAAGCCGACCATCCCAGGGACCGTCGAGGTGAGACTGCCGGCCGTGGTCGCCGGTGACACGACGGTGCGCGACGTCCACCTCTCGGCCGAGCCGGCCGAAGGCGGCTGGTCGGTGAAGTCGCTTGCCGCGACCTTGCCCGGCCGCGCCACTCTCGAAGCCAACGGCATGCTCAGCGTCGAGGACCATTTCGGCTTCAGCGGCTCGCTGCTGCTCGCCGTGGCGCAGCCGTCGGGCTTCGCCGCCTGGTTGTCCAGGGATGTCGACGAGGCGATCCGCCGGCTGCCGGCCGCCGGTTTCAAGGCCAAGGTCGATCTCAGCGAAAAGCGGCAGGCCTTCAGCGATCTCGAACTGATCCTCGGCAAGGCGAAGTTTTCCGGCCGCATCGATTCCAGCCAGCCGGACGACGCCAGGCCTTCGGTGCTGATGCGGCTGGAGGGCGGCGAGCTCGACGTCGACGGGCTGGCGGCTTTCGCCTCGATCTTCGTCAGCGACAAGGGCGCCAACCGGTTTTCCGACCGCGACCTCGACTTCCAGATCAAGGCCGGGCCGGTCAGCGCCGGCGGGCTGACGGCCGACATGGTCGACACGGCGCTGAGGCTGCGTAAGGGATTGCTCGAGATCGACCGGCTGTCGGTCGGTGGCCTGGCCGGCACCTCGATCAGCGCCACAGGGCGGATCAAGGATTTCCCAGAGAGCCCGACCGGCAAGCTCGATGCCTCTGTGGTCGCCGTCGATCTCAAGCCGCTGGTCGACGTGGCCGCCCAGCACTATCCCGACAATGAGCTGCTGAAAGGACTGGCGGCCCGGGTGGCCGCCTATCCGCAACTGCTCCAGGATGCCCGTATCGATCTGGTGACGAGCGCCGCCGATAATGGCGACGGCACGATCGGCC